>QIIF01000070.1 GCA_003231075.1 Candidatus Falkowiibacteriota bacterium
AAAATAACTTTGGCGTAATGCAATGGAATTGCGTTAAAGGAGGAAACCTTATGTCTTTGTACAAAACAATTTTGAGCCAAGCATGGAAGACGACTTGGCGCCATAAGTATTTATGGTTTTTTGGGCTTTTTGCCACTTTTATCGGAGCGGGCGGTGAATACAATGTATTATTCAGAGGATTTTCCGGCGGCTCCAAACAGCAAATTTTTCCAGGGCTTAGCAGAATAGCGGAAACAGGAGTTTTTAGCGGACAAACATTAGTTAATATTGGAGGAATTATGAGAAATGACCCGTTATCTTTGTTAACTTTGTTATTGGTGTTTTTAATTATTTTGGTTATTATCGGTTTTTTAATTTGGTTGGCAACTGTTTCACAGATCGCTTTGGTAAATAGCGCCGCAAAATATTTAGCAAAGAAAAAAGTTGATTTTAGGGCCGGAGTGGCTATGGGAACGGAAAAATTTTGGCCGGTGCTCTGGCTGAATGTTCTTGTTAAATTTTTAATTTATTTGATTTTTATCATAGTCGGAATATTAGTTATAGCAAATGTTCCTTGGCCGGTATTTACGGTGGCTTTTATTATTTCCGTTATCGCCGCCCTGTCATTGTCTTTTATCATAAAATACGCCGTAGCGTATATAGTTATTGAGGAAAATAATTTTGTTGAATCTATAAAAAACGGGTGGCGGTTGTTTATTGATAATTGGTTAGTAAGTTTGGAGATGGCTATTATTTTATTTTTTATTAATCTTTTAGTCGGTTTATCCGTAGTTTTGGTTATTTTAACCCTAACCATACCGTTCATGTTTTTGCTTATGGCCGTTTATCAAATATCGGTGACTGCCGGTTTTGGGATTGTGGCCATTTTAGCGCTTGTTTTGCTTTTGGTAATTATTGTATTAAGCGGCGCTATTCTTTCCGTTTTTCAAATATCGTCTTGGACGGGATTATTTATCCGGCTGATCGGCAAAGGCGGAACCAGCAAGATAATCAGGGTAGCGAATAATGTGAAGAAAAAAATTTCTAAATAATTCTTAAGAAAGCTAAAGCTTAAATAACTGCCGCTAAATATATTTTTTGGCGGCAGTTTAAACATATATGCCACAAGGTATGCAATCAATTGAAGATTTAATCGGCCGATCAGCAGGCGATTCAAACGCTAATGATGATAGCGCTCAAGTTCAGTTTGCCCATAAAACGAAAGAAATAAAAATAAAAGAAATGGAGCAATTAACTGAAAGCCAAGCGGCTGATTTGGGAGCGCCGTATGTTGATTTGATTAATTTTTCCATCAGCCCGGAGGCATTGTCTTTAATTGAAGAAGATGACGCTATCAGATTATCAGCAGTTTGTTTTTTTTATAACGGCAAAGATGTTCGTTTGGGGACGGTAAATTACACCGATCCGGCCGTGAATGATTTATTAAAAAAATTAGAAAAAAAATACCATTCGCGCGGAGCGCTTTATTTAATTTCCGAACATAGCTTAAAGCACGCTTTAAATATTTACAAAGCGCTGCCGAAGCCGAGAAAAATTGTTAAAGGCATAAATATTGCTGAAAAAGATTTAAACAAATATAGCGAGAAATTTTCAAGTTTTAATGATGTGCATCAAGAAATTGAGGAGGCGAAGCAGGTGACGGATATTGTTACCGTGATTATGGCGGCGGCGATTAAAACCGGAGCGTCGGATGTCCATATTGAAGTGGAGGAAAAAGATATAAAAGTAAGGTTCAGAATAGACGGCGTTTTGCATGATGTGGCAACCATAAAAAAAGATTTATGGAACAAGATAGTTTTACGGTTTAAAATTTTAACGAAAGTAAAAATAAATATTTCCAACAAACCACAGGACGGCCGTATGTCAATTTTTATGAAAGACGGCCGCATTGACATCCGAGCTTCTTTTTTGCCTACCGCTTACGGCGAAAGCATAGTAATGCGGCTACTTCGTTCCAGTTCGGTCGAACTGGGATTTGAAGAGCTGGGTATTCGCAGCAAGTCATTTAAGCAATTAAAGAGGGAAGTGGAACGGCCGAATGGAATGATTATTACTACCGGACCGACCGGTTCGGGAAAAACAACCACTCTTTACGCCATTTTAAAGAAATTAAACAGCCCGGAAACTAAAATTATCACCATTGAGGATCCGATTGAGTATCAATTGAACGGGGTTAATCAGTCGCAGACCAGCGAAAAATACACCTTTGCTCAAGGATTGCGTTCAATCGTCCGCCAAGATCCGGACATCGTTATGGTCGGCGAAATCAGGGATTTGGAAACGGCGGAGATTTCAATCCAAGCGGCGCTTACCGGACATTTGGTGCTATCCACTATTCATACCAATAACGCCGCCGGTACCGTACCCAGATTTTTATCAATGGGCGCCAAGCCGTTTTTGCTCGCTCCGGCGCTTAACGCCATTATCGGGCAGAGATTAGTGAGGAGGGTGTGCGAAAAATGCAAACGCGAGGAGAAATTAGACGACGAAGCTTTGACGCGCGTTAATGATATTTTGGAAAAACTGCCGGATGAAGAGAAAAAAGGCATTGACATTAATAATTTAAAATTTTACAAAGGCGCCGGCTGTGATGTTTGCCAAGACATAGGTTATAAGGGGCGGATCGGCATCTATGAAATTATGACGGTTAATAAAGAAATTGAGGAAATAATTTTATCAGGCAAATTAAGCGAATATGACATGGCGGAAGTCGCCGTTAAAAACGGAATGATTACTATGGCGCAAGACGGGATTTTAAAAGCCATTGACGGCATTACCAGCGTGGAAGAAATATTCAGAGTGGCGGAGATGAAGAAGTAGGCTATCTTTTAGCTTGTAAATTGTCATTTTATATTTTGATTTTTATATTTTACATTTATTATATGGACAAAGAAAAAACTTCAAAAAAAACAAAAAATGAAATTCCGGCTCCATGGGAAGGGCCGTCTCCGTCCAGTCCCGTCCGCCAAAAGGCAAATTCAGAACAAATAGAAAAGTTAATGGAGGAAAATTTGCGGTTGACCCAAGAAATTTATAAAATGACCAAAAAAATAAATAATTTTGTGGTCTGGTCGCGTATTTTAGGGTTCTTGAAAGTGCTGATTTTCGCCGCGCCGGTAATTTTGGGAATAATGTATTTTAAACCGTTGTTGAATTTAATGGGACAAGCGTTCGCGCCGTATAAAGAGCTTTTTTATATGACAGATGTGCCCACCATTAAAAGCCAGGTGAATCAGAATGGAATCGGTCCGTCATCAATAGATGAACTGCTTAATTCGTTGAAAAACGGAAACCGGTAATACGACTAATATCGGCAGAGTATCGCGTTTTTGAAAAACTTTTTTATATGGAAAATTTGTTAAAAGAAATAGAGATTTTACGGGAACGCCTTCTAAAAACATGGGGGCTTTTAAGAATTGAAAATGAAGAATTGAGAATTAAAGATTTAAAAGACGAGATGAATAAACCGGAGTTTTGGAATAATCGCGAGCGCGCGGTAGCAATAAGCAAGGAGTCAGAAGGATTGGAATCAGAGGTAAATAAATGGAAAGAGTTGAAAAAAGAAATCAGGGAACTGGAAGAGTTGGTGGCTGTGGGCCAGAAAGAAGGCGATACTTCCATAGACGAAGAGGCGCGCGCGAAATACGAGGAATTAAAAAAGAAATACGAAGAGTTGGAATTCTTGGTTTTATTTTCCGGCAAGTATGACAAAAATAACGCGATTATATCAATCCACGCAGGCACGGGCGGAGTGGACGCCCAAGATTGGGCGGAGATACTGGAGCGGATGTTTTTAAGGTTTGCCGAGAAGAAAGGGTGGAAGGCGGTTTTGGTTGACAGAAATGCCGGCGCCGAAGCGGGGATTAAAAGCGCGGCTTATAGAATTGAGGGGCGTTGGGCTTACGGCTATTTAAAAAGCGAGTCGGGCGTGCATAGATTGGTCCGCATTTCTCCTTTTGACGCGGAGCAAATGCGGCATACTTCTTTCGCGTTAGTGGAAGTAATTCCGGAGCTGCCGGAGTCCGAGGAAATAGAAATTAAAGAAGAGGATTTGCGGATTGATGTGTTCCGTTCGTCCGGTCCGGGCGGACAAGGCGTGAACACGACCGATTCAGCCGTGCGAGTTGTCCATATTCCCACGAAAATTACCGTAAGCTGCCAGACTGAACGCTCCCAGCATCAAAATAAAGAAACCGCTTTAAAAATTTTAAAATCCAAATTATTTAAATTGCAAGAGGAAGAAAGAGAGAAAAAAGAATTAAAACTGCGCGGCGAAGCCCAAAAAGCCGAATGGGGAAAGCAAATCCGCTCGTATGTGATGCAGCCGTATAAAATGGTCAAAGATCACCGGACAAATTATGAAACACAAGATATTGACGGGGTTCTGAATGGGGAACTGGAAGAATTTATGGATAGTTATCTTCGCGCAGCCCATAACTCATAACTTGTAACTCATAACTCGTAACGCGCAACATTTTAAGCGGTGGCATTAATTTAATGTTATGAGCCGTGAGTTGCGAGTTATATGTTATGAGTTACGAGAATATTAATTTATCCAAATCTAAAATATTTTTAATTTGTTGTTTGGTTTTTATTTTTGGGATTGCGGTTGCTTCTTTTTTGCCGTTAGGATTAATACAGAGTGATTTATCGTGGTTCGCGGGGATTGCCGCCGGCGCGGCGGTTTTGATTTTATTTTGGAAAAACAAAATTATCAGGATAGCGGCCCTCGCGGGGCTGTTTTTATTTTTGGGGATTTGGCGGTATTCCGTCGGGTTGCCGAAAAATACGCCGGATAAAATTTGGCATTATAACGGACAAGTTGTAACGGTGATCGGGACGGTTTCAAATGAGCCGGATGTGAGGCGGAAGAATGTGAAATACACCGTAGAGACGCAAGATTTTGCGTCTCTACAACATGGATACCGCGACAACACCGTAGAGACGCGTAGCAACGCGTCTCTACGGGTTAATGGAAAAATTTTAATTACCGCGAATTTATATCCCCGATACAGTTACGGGGATGAATTAAAAATTTCCTGCGAACTGAAAAAACCGGAACCGTTTAACGGTTTTTCGTATGATAGATATTTAGCCAGATATGATGTTTATTCTATTTGTTATTACCCTAAAATAGAATTATTAAATTCCGGCAAGGGTAATTGGCTGTATGAAAACATATTTAAAATAAAAAATAAATTTCGCGGGATTATAGATTACGGATTAAGCGAACCGGAAAGCAGTTTGGCGCGAGCGATAATATTGGGCGATAAAAAAGGAATTCCGGACGATTTGCGCGATAAATTTTCCAAAACGGGAATAAGCCATATTATGGCGATTTCAGGAATGCATATCAGTATTTTAGCCGGATTGTTTATGATCATACTTTTAGGGGCGGGGCTTTGGCGCAAACACGCTTTTTATTTTTCCGCCGTATTTCTATTTATTTATATTATGTTAATCGGGCTGCCGGCGTCGGCTATGCGCGCGGGGCTGATGGGGTTTTTGGTTTTATGGGCGCTGAATTTGGGGCGGCTTAATAAATTGGTTAATTCCTTAGTTTTGGCGGCCGCAATTTTGCTTTTTATCAATCCGAAACTTTTACGCGGCGATATCGGCTTCCAACTTTCTTTTTTGGCCGTGCTTGGCATTTCTCTTGTTTATCCGGCTCTCAAAAAAAGATTGCCGGAATTGCCAAGACAGCTTGGAAGTTTCGGCGAGATTATCCGCGATATGTTTATTATAACTATAGCCGCGCAGATTTTTACTTTGCCGATTATCGCCTTGAATTTTTCCCAAATATCCGTCATCGCCCCCGTAACCAATTTATTGGTGATTTGGATTTTGCCGTTTTTAATGATGGCGGTTTTAGCCGCGCTGTTTTTAAGCTCAATATTTCCGGGTATTTCATTTTTATTTTTTCTTCCATCTAAATTATTGTTGAAATATATAATAATTACCGTGGAATTTTTAGATAAAATTCCTTACGCTTATTTAAAAATAGATTATTTATGGTGGGGATGGATTATTTTGTATTATGGAATTATCGGATGGGTGGCGTGGGTAATAAAAAAAACAAACAACAGCGCTCTTTAACGCTTTAACGCCGGCGGCCGCTTTAATGTTGTTTTGGTATTTTAACAAAATATGGTAGTATAAAAGAATAAATAGGAGGAGTGGCATAGATTTATGAAGAATGATATAAAATTAATTTTAGCAAAGACGGCGAAAATAATTGATTCCGTGGTTTTGAAAATATTATGTTCATCTGTTTACAGGAAACATCATAAAATAATCAAGCATCAAATTGAAATCGGCGGCAAAAGATTAAGGCCGGTTTTAGCCATACTTTCCTGCCGGATGATGGGAGGGGCGACAAAAGACGCGTTGTATCCGGCGGCGGCTTTGGAAATTTTACACAATTACACTTTGATCGTTGACGATATAATTGATCATAGTGATTTTAGGAGAGGACAGCCGACAGTATGCAAAAAATACGGCAGATCAATAGCGGAGAGCATTTCAATAAGCTATGCCGCCTCTATTTTTGATATAGCCGATAAGCGCGGGAATGTTCAAAAGTGTTATCCCGTGTTCGCGAAAACCTTAAAAATGATGGCGGATGGAGAGATATTTGATATTTTATTTGAACAAGGAGGAAGAGACGATGAAAAATATATAGTAAAAAACAGGTATCGCCAGATTAGCTTAAATGATTATTTTGGAATGATCGGCAAAAAAACAGCCGGCTTAACGGGCGCTTGCGCGGAAGTGGGCGGAGTATGCGCCAACGCTTCGGCAAAGGAAATAAAACTCTTAAAAAGTTTTGGATACAATCTGGGAATGGCGTTCCAGATTCAGGACGACATATTGGATATATTCGGAGATGAGAAAAAATTCGGCAAGAAAATCGGCAAGGACATTGAAGAGAGAAAACTGGGAAACATCACCATCCTTCTCGCCATGGACGAATTTTCTCTTAAAGATAAAAAGCGGTTTTTAAATATTTTAAGGAAAAAAAAGATAAGCGGCAAAGATATTAAAGAAGGGATCGGGTTAATTAAAAAAACAAGCGCCCAAAGCGATGCTTATAAATTGGAAATGAATTATATAAAAAAAGCCAAACAAAGTTTGGCGAATTTACCGAAGAATAAATGGAATGATATTTTAAATGAGTTGACGGATTATTTGGTTGAGAGGAGGGTATAGATTATTAAGATTTATATAAAACGAGACCGTAGTCTCGTTTTATATTTTATCAACTTTACAAGGAGTGATTTTAGGCTTGTAGCTTCCACTTGGGCTTTTAGTGAGATTATTTAAAATAATATTAAGATGTTTATATGTTAAAGAAATAATAAGTTTATTTTCCGGCCAAATAAGTTTATTATTTATCTGTCCCTGACAGTATCTGTCATAGTAGTCAATAAAATTTATATGAGGCATGTTAGTGGCTATTGGCATATAAAAAGAAAGGCATGTTGGTTGGTTGGGCAACACTTCCAATTTGTTATAAGTATTATAGTTTAATAGTCCAATAATTCTACTTGCCTGAGCCGGGTCAACCAATAAAATGACAATTTCAGGATTGTCATTTTTTTTTATAGGCCTAATTACGATTGATTTATTTATTAGTTTCGCAGGAAATTTTGGCACATAGTCTAAAAATTTTTTACAAGTTTTTTTATTTTTAAATACATGTTCAGAATTAATATAGATGTCCGCAATTTTTTGTTTTTTTTCTTTAGAAAAATTTAAAAAATAATCAGCCACTTGACAGAGTTGTTTATGGTTATTTGCATTAAAAGCAACAGTTTTTCCTTTACAAAAAGCTCTAGCCATGGCGGTGCAGGCTGTATCTTTGTATAAAATAGATTTTTTAGGTATTTTTTTATAAAAATAAATACCCAAGATATCGTTCTCTATTTTTAAGATTTTTTTAAATTGTTTTATGGTTTGCATGCTCATATCATATTAATTATTCTATATGTTAAGTTTTAAATTGTAAATAGGATATGGAGACGACAAACAAGATTATCGCCTCCATATTTTTATAAGGTATTACTGCTTATCTTTTTTTAAGTAGCAATTAAGATGAGACTCCAAAGGGCAGTTTTTACAGTTCGCAGGAGCCATTTTTTCATGATCGTTTCTAATTTCAGCAGGAATATGCCAGCAGGTAGGACAGGAAGCCCTTGGGCAGCCGAATTTTAGGGCGGCCTCTCCCCGACATCCTCCACGGCATAGCGAGTAGTGCTCGCATTTTTTACACGGCCCTACTATCCAGTCATCTTGTTCTTTAAAAACAATCATGCTGTCGTCCGATAATATTTCCTGGAGAGATTTTTTTCTTAAATCTCCATGGCATATATCTTGGGCGCAGCAAGAGTATACTCCGCTAAAATTTTCCGTGCTAAAGTTTTTTACATGAAGTCCGGTAATAGACATTGTGCATTTCGTGCCGTATGCCGGCGGAGTCAAAACTTTATCAGCAAGATTAGGATAATGGTTTTTATCCCATATTTGCAGCTCCTCAAAAGTTTTTTTTAATTCTTCCGCGGAAACTGAAAGCTTGCTGGAATGTTCGTTATTCCCTCTGCGATTAAGCTCAATAAATGGAATATATCCATTTACCCTGCACCATTTGTGAAACTCCATGAGTTTTGGCAGGAACGGCTTTATTGCTACGGCCTCTGCTACGATTGTCATGTCTTTCGTTCGCATGGCTTCAATGTTTCTGTAAGCTTCTTGCAGGTTTTTTGCGTATCCTTTCAGCTTTACGTGCTTATCCATCGCTTTAGCGGCGATTGGAATTAATCCGTGGATAACAATAGTCGTTCCGGGGAGCAATATTTTTTTGCAATATTCTTTGTCAGCCAGCCTAATGCCGTTTGTGCAGATAATCGGCGAGAGACCCTCTTTGAGAATCATTTCTGTAAATTCAGGCAGCAGGGGATGCATTGTCGGCTCGCCTCCGATTAGCACAATTTCAGCAAAGCCGGTTTCCTTAGCTTCTTTAATTATTCTTTTGACAAATTTTGCGGGCATAGGAGCGGCAGCATTGCCAAAAGAGCGATAACAGTTGCCGCATTTTAGTTGGCACTCCGCTTCTATCTCCAAGGCGAAGCTTTGTAGCTTGCTTTTACCCGTTTCCCTAAAACCATAAAATCCATTTTTTTTCATTTCTCCTCCTTCAGTTGCTCCAACATTTTAATGGTTTACGCTTAATTTCTACTTTGCATGTTTCGCAAAAGTATATTTTTTTCCCTTCAAGCTCTTTTTCATACGCCTCTGATTTGCATTTTGGACACAATATGTAGGGTCGAACTTTCATTTTTCCTCCTTTATTTTTGTAATGTACATTTTGGGAAATTAAAAACTTCCCGTCTCTTTGCCGATACTAAAACAGTATCGGCAAAGGGACGGGAAGTTTTGAAAAAATTCACGCGGTGCCACCCTTATTTTGGAACAAAAAAACCGCTATGGAAGGCGACCTTTGTTCCACTCATCAACTCCTTGTTTTTTTATTCGCATGCGCCCCATTTGTAGCGGGACTTCGCGAAGCGAAAAACATGACATTGATTATCCTATGGTTACGGAGGATTCCGGGTTTCCACTAACGCAGAAACCACCTTCCCCGCTTTGGCGGGGTAAACCGGACCCAGCCCCGTTCGCCAACCGGCGAATCGGGATCCAGCTTGTAGGTTTTATGATTTTTAAAGATATTATTAGTTTAACATGTTAAAAAAATATGTCAATAGCGATTTGCCTAAGCTGTTTGGTAAAAAATTTTGATAAAATGCGAAAAAATGATAGAATGAAGATGTAGAAAGTTAAAGTGCGGATAAGTGTTATAATTATTTATGGCAACAAGGTTAAGGTATTTAGTAATAAGATTGGTATATTGGCTATGCTGGCCGATAATGTTTTTTATTTTACGATTTTTTACGAAGATGCAAATAATAGGGAAAGAAAATTTAAGGAATATAAGAGGATCGGCAATTTTTGTTTCTAATCATGAGAGTTATTTTGACCCGTATATAATAGGAGCGAGTATTCCTCTTTTTTCCGCAAATCTATACCCTGTTTATTATCTGACTCATGATATATTATTTAAAAATAGGTTTTTAAAATTGAGTTTATGGTTTTTTGGAGCTTTTCGCGGAAGAGTCAGCGAGGGAGTTGAAAAAGCGGTTGAGAAGCCGTTAGAGCTATTACGACAAAGAAAAACTGTTGGTATTTTTTCTAATTGGTGTTATAAAAAAGAACCGGAAATAAGCAGAGTGCAAGAAGTAATTTCCGTGTTAAGCATTAAAAGCGGAGCGCCCATTATCCCCGTGTTTATATACGGCATTTATAACGGCGGTATTTCATGGAAAAAAATATTTCATCGCGAACGGGAAATAAAAATTATTTTTGGCAAACCGATATATTCCGATAAAAATATGAGTACAGAAGAGATGACGGAATTATTTCAGCAATCCCTTGCGCGGGCAAAATCAACATTAATTAAAATATTTCACGAAAAAGAGAAAAAATTTTGGAGCCATTACGCGAAATTTTATTATCATCTTGAAAAATCAGATCCATATAAAAAGCTACTTAGTGATTTTAAAGATAATCTGCCCAAAGAAATTAGCGGAAAATTAATTGATTTAGGAAGCGGTTCCGGCGCTATTGCGCGCTTACTTGTGGAAAAATCAAAAGATGCCAAGCTTAAAACGGAGATATTCACTACCGATATAGATCCTTTTATGCTTAATTATCTTTCCGATATTTTTTGTAATGACGAAAATGTAAAAATAAAAAAAGCTGACTTGGCTTTACCTATTAATTTTCAGGATAATTATTTTAATTGTGTTACCGCCAATCTTGTCTTGCCGTATTTAATACACCATCGCGGAGAAATCGGCCTAAAAGGATTTATTAAGTTATTAGAGGATATTCATAGAGTTTTAAAACCGGGAGGACATTTCATTTGGTCAAGCCCGAAAAAGAAAGTAAAATTTTTAAAAGTATTTACAGCTTCATGGAAAAATGTTTTAGATCCAAAAAATTTAGAGCACTTATATTATGGACCGGCTATTTTAAAACAAGCGCTGCAAATACAACGGAAAGGGTATAAAATCATATATCATTTTTTAGATGTTAAAGAATTAGAGAAAATTCTTATTGATATTGGATTTACGGATATAAAGTTTACCAAATCAATGGCAGATCAAGTAAATATTATTAAGTGTAAAAAAATATGATTTTTTTTATTTATTCAGCATTATTTAATGCGTTTATTGCGGGATTATTAGGAATCGTTGTTATTTTAAAAAACAGAAAAGATATTATTAATAGATTATTTTTTGGATTAAGTTGCGCGGTTATTCTTTGGTCATTAAGTTATTGGCAGTGGATGTCGGCAGATAGCCCTCAGCTCGCCTTGTTTTGGTCAAGAGTTTTATCTGTTGGTTCGCTTTTTATCCCTGTTTTTTATTTTCACTGGATATTGGCTTTTACAGGATTAAACAAACAGAAAAAACGGGTTATTCAAACGGTTTATGCGATCACTTTTCTTTTTTTGATTTTTTCTTTTTCAGGTTATTTTATTGAAAGAGTTGAACCAAGGTATATATTCGCATTTTGGCCGGTACCGGGAGTTTTTTATAATTTATATTTAATTTTTATTTATTTTGGATTAACGGCGTATGCTTTAATTATTCTTTGGCGGCAATTTAAAATAAACACGGGAGTAAAAAGACAAAGCATTAAATATGTAATAATAGGGTCTTTAATCGGTTTTGGAGGCGGAGCTACTAATTTTTTTATTTGGTATAACATCCCGATTTATCCATACGGCAATGTATTGGTATCTTTTTACCCCATAGTACTCGCCATTGCCACTTTTAGATATAACTTGTTTAATATTAAAATAATAGCCACCGAATTACTAACATTTTCTATTTGGAGTTTTATTATTGTCAGATTATTTTTATCTGAGACATTACAGGAGAGATTGATTGATGGCGGTTTGTTGATATTTTTAGTTGTTTCCGGTATATTGCTTATTCGCAGTGTATCTCATGAGGTAAATCAGAGAGAAAAAATGGAGAAATTAGCCAAACAATTAAAAATCGCCAATACAAAACTTAAAAAATTAGATAAGGCCAAGAGTGAGTTTATTGCCATAGCTTCGCATCAATTGCGTACGCCGTTGACAGTGATTAGGGGGTATGTTTCAATGATATTGGCGGGGGACTTCGGCAGTATGAGCCCCAAAATAGCTGATCCGATTAATAAAATTTCCGAATCAAGCAAGAGATTGATTTCTTTGGTGGAGGGAATGCTCAATGTTTCGCGCATTGAATCCGGAAGATTAAAATTTAATTTTAGCGTTACGCGGTTGGAAGATGTTATTACAAGCGTAATTCAAGAATTAAGCGGTAGAGCTAAGGAAAAAAATATTCGTTTGCGCTACAAAAAGAGTAAAAAACCATTACCGGAATTAATGCTTGATAGAGAAAATATCAGGCAAGTGATTATGAATCTTGTTGATAACGCGATAAAATATACTGATAAAGGGAATATTACCGTTGATTTAAAACAGGATGGGGATAATATAAAATTTTGTATTTCCGATACGGGCGCCGGCATTAGGCAAAGGGATATGATAAAATTATTTCAGAAATTTTCGCGCGGCACCGGCTCCACTAAAAATATGGAGGGAACCGGTTTGGGGTTATTTATCGCCAGACAAATGGTGAAGGCGCATAAGGGCAGAATTTGGGCGGAAAGCAAGGGCGAGGGGTATGGCAGTAAATTTTATTTTACATTGCCAATAAAATAAATTATTAATTATCATTAAGATTTTTTTTAGATATTTAGGATTGTTGAAATTTTTTGGGTTATGTTATTTTATCTCAAGAATCACAAACATCTTAAATTTCTCAGAAATCACACAATTATGATTAAAGTTAACCAAGAGACATGTATCGGCTGCGGCACTTGCGTAGCCCTATGCCCGCAGACTTTTCAGCTTAATGACGGCGGAAAATCAGAAGTTATCAGCCAAGACGATACGGAATGCGCCAAAGGGGCGGTCGCGTCTTGTCCGGTGCAGGCGATAACGGTTGAGTAGTTCAGTAAGACAAGAAAACAAAAAAACAATTCCTCTGCCGGCCGGCGGGCTGGGATTGTTTTTTATTTGGCTGGATGGTAAAGTATTTTTATGAATATTAGCGATATTAAAAAATTAAATATTCCCAAATCTCCGGGTGTTTATCAATTCTTGGATAAAAACAATAAGATTATTTATGTCGGCAAGGCGGCGGATTTGAGGGCGCGCGTGTTGTCATATTGGAGAAAAAGCGCCGGCCATTCTCCGGCTAAGTATTCAATGATGAAGCGGATTAATAAGGCTGAGTGGATTGAAACAGGCAGTGAGATTGAGGCATTGCTTTTGGAGGCGAATTTAATAAAGAAAATTCAGCCGCAATATAATATCGCGATGCGCGACGATAAAAGATATGTGTATATTAAGATAACCGTTGAAAATGAAATCCCCGGAGTTTTTATTACGCGCAAGATAGATAAGAGCGGAAAATATTTCGGGCCGTTTACGGGCGTAGAAGCGGTAAAGCAGACCCTGAAAGCCGTAAGAAAGATTTGGCCGTATTGCGCCGCGCGCAAACGGCAAAAAAAGCCGTGCTTTTATTATCAGATTAACCGATGCGCGGGAATTTGCGGTGGCATTGTCGGTAGGAAGGAATATATGGATAAAGTGATAAAGCCGATTATTTTGTTTTTGGAAGGGAAGAAGGGAAAAGTAATTAAGAATTATGAATTAAGAATTAAGAATTACGAGAAAAAGTTAAAAAGCTGTAAAGTTAAAAGTGAAAAGTTTTATAAAATTCAAGAAGAAATTAGTTTGTTGAAATTTCAGTTGTTGAATATCAGAAAAGTTTTGGAGCATACTAAAATTTTAAGCGTGTCCGATAAATACGCGAATGATGTTATTGAGTTGGCGAAAGTTTTGGGGCTGCCAAAAATTCCCGAGCGGATTGAGGGTTATGATATTTCAAATCTTTTCGGCAGGGAAGCAACGGGTTCAATGGCTGTATTTAGAGGGGGCGAGCCGAATAAAAGTGAGTATAGGAAATTTAAAATTAAAACAGGCCAAGACCAAGCTAATGATGTTGGGATGTTAAAGGAAATTTTGGAGAGAAGATTTAAACATTTAAAAGAGACTAAGTCTCCAATTGGAGACTTAGTCTCTCGTGGTTGGCAATCTTCGGATTTGATAATTGTTGACGGCGGCAAGGCCCAGTTGAATACGGCGGTAAGAGTATTAAAAAAGTTTAAGTTTGATATTCCGGTTATAGCGATTTCAAAGGGGTTGGGGCTGCGCGGCGCTTTAGCGCCGGATAAATTATTTTTTCCCGGAGAAAAAAAGCCGCTGGAATTGCCTCTCGCTTCGCCGGCTTTGCATTTAATTAAACGCGTGCGCGACGAAGCGCATCGGTTCGCGATTAGCTATCATAGGAAACTGAAGAGAAAGAGTGTATTTAATTTATAAATCCCTTTTAGCAAGGGGGCTGGGGCGATTTTAAAACCGTGAATAGCGAAACAAAACAAATCACCCCAACCCCTCTTTGCTTTAAAGAGGGGAATCAATTTTAGTATTGACATTTTCAGCGTTTGTATTAATATTATTAGCAGATGATAAAATTCATAGTCGCGTATTATTATGAGTGATTTTAAATTTGATAAAAAAACAGATGATTTATTTAGGGCGATTTTAAGTTTGGAATCTGTTGAAGAAGCGGAGGATTTTTTCCGCGATCTTTGCGCTATTGACGAAATTCAAGCGATGTCAATGAGGTGGCAGATCGCCAAATTGGTTTATAGCGGCATGCCTTATAAAAAAATCGCCAAGAAACTGGGAGTAAGCGAAGCAAAGGTAAGCCGGGTGGCGGTTTGGGTGTTCCATGGAGAGGGAGGGTATAGGTCGGTTTTGGATAAAATGCCGAAAGACAGATTATTCAAGATTTTTAAAAAATAAAACAGGCAACATAATGAGAAGTTTAAGAGGTTTTGCCTCTTTTTTTTATTTGTGGTATATATAAAATATAGAATTTAGAATTTAGAATATTGAATTAAGAATAATCCCCCAACCCCCTTTATTAAGGGGGCGATAAATTATGAATGATTATAAAGCGTTAAAAGAGAGGAGAAAGGCCCGGGAGGTGATGGTTGGGAATGTTGGTATTGGCGGGGATAATCCGGTTAGAACCCAAACTATGGCTAATACCGATACATTGGATATTAATGCTACCGTAAATCAAATTATTGAATGCGTTGAAGCGGGCGCGGAATTGGTCAGGGTGACGGCGCAGACCAAAAAGCACGCGCGGGCGATTGGGGAGATTAAAGAGGAGTTAAAAAAACAAGGATATGATACGCCTGTCATCGCCGATATTCATTTTTTGCCCGAGGCCGCTTTTGAGGCGCTGAAATACGCGGATAAGGTCCGGCTTAATCCCGGGAATTTATTTGATTCTCCCGGAAGTAGAGACGCAAAATCTGGCAGAGACGCAAAATCTTGCGTCTCTACGGGAGAGTATCAAAAAGAATTAAAAAGAGTTGAAGAGAGTTTAATGCCGTTTATTCAAGAATTAAAAAAATTTAAAAAACCGATTAGAATCGGCGCTAATCACGGTTCTTTATCCGGCAGGATTTTATCCAGATACGGCGATACGCCCGAGGGGATGGTTGAGTCCGCTATGGAGTATCTAAGGATTTTTAAAAAGAATGATTTTAATGATATTGTCGTGGCTATGAAGGCGTCAAATCCACTGGTTATGATTGAGGCAAACCGCTTATTGGTTGATAAAATGAAAAAAGAAAATATGGATTATCCTATTCATTTGGGCGTCACCGAGGCCGGCAGTGGCGAAGACGGGCGGGCAAAATCAATAATCGGAATCGGGACATTATTGCTTGAGGGTGTTGGAGATACTATCCGGGTGTCATTAACTGAAAGCCCGGAAAAAGAAATTCCTGTTTGTTACAGTATTTTGCAGGCGGCGCGCCGGCGCATTACAAAAACAGAATTTATATCATGCCCGTCTTGCGGGAGGACTTTATTTGATATTGAAAAAGTTACCGAGAAAATAAAAAATGAATTAGGGCATTTGAAAGGCGC
>QIIF01000154.1 GCA_003231075.1 Candidatus Falkowiibacteriota bacterium
ACAAAATTAAGAGATGATAATATTTTTGTAGTTAAAGTTTCTAATTTTAACAGTGATACGGCCGGTTTATTCAATAAAGCGGTTAGCGAGATCGTGAAGGATAATCCTCGCGGCATAATTTTGGATCTTCGCAATAACCCCGGAGGATATCTTGATACCGCCGTGGATATGGCAAGCGCGTGGATTAAAGACGGAGTGGTAGTGTCCGAGGAATTTGATAATAAAAATAAGAATGAATTTTCAGCCAAAGGCAGGGCGCTGCTTAAAGATTATAAAACAGTGGTATTGGTAAACCAAGGCAGCGCTTCGGCTTCCGAAATCGTCGCCGGCGCTTTGCAGGATTACGGCAAAGCGACAATAGTGGGGATGCAGACATTCGGCAAGGGCTCGGTGCAGACTTTGGAAGAATTCAAAGACGGCTCTTCGGTAAAAATCACCGTAGCCAAATGGCTTACGCCCAAAGGCAATTATATAAACAAAAAGGGGATAACTCCGGATGTAAAAGTGGATTTAACCCTAAAAGACTATGAGGACGGAAATGATCCGCAATTAGACAAAGCAGTGGAGATACTTAAAATGAATAATGAATAATGAATCAGGAATTATGGAAAATAATAAGATTAAAATTAAAAGTTTTACTGACTTAGACGCATGGAAAGAGGGGCATAAATTAGTTTTAACTATTTATAATATTACGAAGTCTTTTCCTAGAGAAGAAATGTTCGGATTGGTTAGCCAAATAAGAAGATGCGCCGTATCAATAACATCTAATATCGCCGAAGGATTCAGCAGGCAGTCCTATAAAGAAAAAGCGCAATTTTATTTTATTGCTCTCGGTTCAGTCACTGAATTGCAAAATCAACTTTTAATTGCGAAAGATGTTGCCTATATTACTGAAAAACAATTTCAAGATATTGCGAAACAAACAATTGTTGTCCATAAAATAGTGAACGGATTAATTAAGAGCTCAAAAGCCATAATTCATAATTCATAATTCATTTTATGCCAAAAAAATTAAAATCTAAGAAAAAGAAGCAAGCTGTTAAATACATCTTTGTCGTCGGCGGAGTAATGTCCGGCGTGGGGAAGGGGATTGCCGCCGCTTCCATCGGCAAGATTTTACAAAGCAAGGGGTATAGGGTTAGCGCCGTTAAAGTTGATCCATATATTAATGTTGATGCCGGCACCATGAATCCGATTGAGCATGGGGAAGTTTTTGTCACTGAGGATGGGGATGAAACCGACCAAGATATTGGGAATTATGAAAGATTTTTAAACACTAATATTTATCGGGAAAATTATATGACTACCGGGCGGGTTTATCGGAGCGTGATTGAGCGGGAGAGAAATTTGGAGTATAAGGGAAAATGCGTGGAAGTGGTGCCGCATATCCCGATGGAAATAAGAGACAGAATACAGAAGGCGGTAAAAAAAGCGGAAGCGGAAATAATGATAATTGAAATCGGCGGCACGGTCGGAGAATACCAAAATTTATTGTTTTTGGAAGCCGCCAGAATGATGCATCTTTTAAAGCCGGACGATGTTTTATTCGTGATGGTGAGCTATCTGCCGATTCCTTCAAAAGTCGGAGAAATGAAGACAAAACCGACACAGCACGCGATTCGGTCACTGAATTCGGCCGGAATACAGCCGGATTTTATTATAGCCCGTTCAAGGGTCGGCATTGACGAACCCAGAAGGAAAAAAATCGCCGTTAACTGCAATATAGCGAAAGAAGATGTTATTTCCGCGCCTGATGTGGATTCAATCTATGATGTGCCGATAAATTTTGAAAAAGACGGGTTGGGAGACAGGATTTTAGAGAAATTCGGGCTTAAAAATAGAAAGAAAGATTTGGTTGAGTGGAGAAAAATGGTTAAGAAAACAAAAGACGCGAAAAAACAGGTTGATATCGGGATTGTGGGAAAATATTTCGCGACAGGTGATTTTGAATTGGCTGATTCGTATATTTCCGTAATTGAAGCGTTAAAGCACGGAGGAGCGGCGAATAATTGCCGGCCAAAACTGCATTGGATTAATACGGAAGAAATTGAGAAAAACGGCATTAAAATTTTAAAGCAACTTGACGGCATAATAGTGCCTCAAGGCTGGGGTTCGCGCGGGAGCGAAGGAAAAATTAAAACCATTAAATATTGCCGGGAAAATAATATCCCGTATTTCGGGCTCTGCTACGGAATGCAGATGGCGGTAATAGAATTCGCCCGCAATGCCTGCGGGCTTAAAGATGCGAACACCGAAGAGGCCGATCCAAAGACACCGCATCCGGTAATCCATATTATGCCCGGGCAGAAAGAATTGATTGAGAAAAAAGGATACGGCGGAACCATCAGACTGGGCGGATGGCCTTGTAAGATTGTTAATGGCACTCACCTTGCCAAGGCCTATGAAAGAAAAATTGGGGATAAAAAAATAGTGTCCGAACGGCATAGGCATAGATATGAATTTAATAATGAGTATAGGGACAGATTGGAAAAGGCCGGATTAAAAGTCTGCGGCGTATCGCCGGACGGGAAAATAGTGGAAGCGATAGAAATTACCGATCACCCGTTTTTTATCGGCACTCAATTCCACCCCGAATACATTTCAAGGCCGCTGGATCCCCATCCACTGTTTACGGAGTTCGTTAGGGTGTGTTTGAAATTAAGACAACAGACGGCAGACAACAGACGGCAGTAGATGTTTTAAATTGCAAAATATTTTTAGTTTTTATCATTCGGCGACAGTCCCGTTATGGCACAGCCAATAAAAAAACAGTTTAATCACTTTGAATTAAGCTGTTTTTTTATTAAAACAATCAATTTTGCCGTCTATTATTATTTCTGCGGCACGACATTCACTATTTTTGAAGATTGTAATGTATTGTTGAATTTCTTTAATTTTTTAGTGGTAAACTTAACAATACCGGTGACTGTGGTGAAAAGGGTATCGTCTTTTCCTTTTCTAACATTTTCTCCCGGATGGTATTTTGTGCCTCTTTGCCGTATTAAAATAGCACCGGCCTTGGCGTATTGGCCGTCTTGGATTTTAACGCCTAAGCGCTTGCTTTTTGAATCTCGACCCAGCCCCGTGGAGCCGCCCGCTTTCTTATGTGCCATAGTATAAACAATTTACAATTAACAATTTACAATTAACAATAACGCAAATTGGTTAAGTGAGTTTTATTATTTTTTAACATTATTAATATATCAAACATAGTCAAAATAGTCAATAGTATTTAAGTTTATGCGCATAATTGACAAAATCATTGTAATATTATAGTATGTTTATGTGATAAATTTAATTAAATTAATTTAATCTCTCATGTCTTGAGTGTTTTTTTCTTGTTCCGATTCTTTCGGAATAGACAAGGCAGAGGTAAAAAGAAAAAATATGATTAAAATTCCCACTATTGAAGAGATGCTTAAAGCAGGAATGCATTTTGGGCATCGTACATCAAAATGGCATCCGAAAATGGGTCCTTTTATTTTTGGACAAAGAAATAATATCCATATCATTAATTTGGTTAAAACCAGAAAAATGTTAATGGAAGCATTGGATTTTATTAAAAAAAATACCGGCGAAGGTAAAAACATTTTAATTGTCGGCACTAAAACGCAAGCTAAAAAAATAGTAAAAAAAATCGGTGAAGAAACAAATATGCCATACATATCTGAAAAATGGCTGGGTGGGTGCTTAACTAATTATAGTATTATCAGCAAGTCTATTAAAAAATATAATAATTTAATCCAAAAAAAGAAGGATGGCCAATTAAGCAAATACACCAAAAAAGAGCAGTTGGAATTTGACCGCGAGATAGATAAATTGGAATCAAGGGTCGGGGGCATGGCTAAGCTGATTAAAGCTCCGGACGCTATTTTTATTTGGGACATAAAAAAAGAAAAAACCGCTTTATCCGAAGCCAGAAAGAAAAAAATTCCGATAGTGGCGGTTTGCGATACTAATGTCAATCCGGATGGCATAGATTATGTCATACCGGCCAATGATGACGCAACTAAGACGATTAAGATGATTTTGAATTTAGTAAAAGAAGCGATTGAGGAAGGGAAAGCAGGGAAGTAAGAAGTAAGAATTAAGATTTAAGAATATTATTAAAATTATAAAAATATGGAAAAAATTAAAGAATTAAGAAATAAAACAGGAGCCGGCATCGCCGATTGCAAAAAGGCGCTGGACGAATCAGGAGGCGATATTGACAAGGCGGTTGAAATTCTGAGAAAAAAAGGAATTGCCAAGGCGGCTAAAAGGGGCAATCGTGAAGCCCGCGAAGGAATAATAAAAGTTGCCGTTAGCAAAGACAATAGCGAAGGATATATTTTAGAATTAAATTCCGAGACTGATTTTGTCGCGCGCAACGGACAATTTCAAGATTTTGCCGATAAAATTCTGGAAATTATTAAAATTAAAAAACCGGCAAATCTTGAAGAACTATTGGCGAGCGGTATGGAATTCGGTTCGGTTAAAGAAAATTTGGATACTTTAAGCGGAACTATCGGGGAAAAGTTGGATATTAAAAAATTTAATATTTTAACATCCGCGGGAACCGTGTCCGCTTATTCGCATATGGGCGGCAGGATAGGCGTTCTGGCCGCGTTGGATAAGCCGGATAAGGCGGATTTGGCCCGTGATATCGCCATGCATATTGCCGCCGCCAATCCGAAGTATATCGTCCCGGAAGATGTTCCGGAAGAAGAAATAAACAAGGAAAAAGAAATTTACGCCGAGCAGCTTAAAAAAGAAGGAAAACCGGAAAATATAATTGAGAAGATTTTGGAAGGAAAAATCAACAAATATTTTGAAGATGTTTGTTTAATTAAGCAGGAATACATTAAGGATGATAAGAAAAAGGTGGAAGATGTTTTGGATGATGCCAGAGTGGATGAATTTGTTAGATATAGTTTATAACAAGAAACAGGTAACAAGCAGCAAATATTTTAATGTTGCGTGTTACTTGTTGTATGTTACATGAAAATTGCTCAGATACAATTTACCCCATGGGATAAGGTTTATTATTTTGATTCAAATAATCTTAATTTAACAAAGGGCGGCAAGGTTGTGGTTAAAACCGAGATAGGCGTGGAAATCGGAGAAGTTGTCGGATTTAAAGATGATTCAGATAAAGAAGGCGGATGCGGGTGTCCGCTTAAAAAAGAAGGATGCCAAAATTGCAAGTCCGCGGATAGGGAAATGAAGCCAGTTTTGCGTATTGCCGATAAGGCGGATTTGGAAAAGGTTGCCAAGCAAGAAGAAATTGATGAAGCTTCGGAGTTTTGTAAAAAATTGATAAAAAAATACGGTTTGCCAATGAAATTATCCGGTGTTCATTTTGCCTATGATGGCGCGAGAGCTACTTTCGCGTTCATTTCCGAATCCAGGGTTGACTTCAGGGATTTGGTGAAAGATTTAACCCGCCGTTTTAACCGCGGCATCAGGATGCAGCAGATAGGCATTAGGGATGAAGCAAAAATGGCGGGGGATTACGGGCATTGCGGAAAACCGTTATGCTGCCGTAAATTTTTAACCGGTCTTGCTTCCATAACTTCGGACATGGCGGAAACTCAGCAATGCGCCCATAGGGGATCGGATCGTATTTCCGGAGTTTGCGGCCGGTTGATGTGCTGCCTGTCTTACGAGGAAAAAGGATACGAGGAGTTGGCTAAAACGATGCCGTTAATCGGCGCCAAGGTAAGCGTTGACGGCAAAAGAGGCGTAGTTATTAACCGCCACATTTTAAAACAATCGGTTGATGTTAAATTTGAGCTCGGAAAAGGAGAGGAAAGGCCGGTTATAGCAGAGGTTGATTTGAATCGGGATAAAAAATAATACAAGAATATTATCGGCTAAAATTAAAAATGAATTAAAGTTTTTTAAATCATCCGGGTTCGGGTGATTTTTTTGTTTGCGCGAAAAAAATCTCTCAACCCTCTTTATTAAGGAGGCTATCAATCCCCCAGCTCCTTCTTCGTTAAAGCTACGGAGGGTAAGCCATTTTATCAGGGGGACTTTTAATTTTTTATTGTTTTTGCTATAATAGTTTTATGAGAATTACCAAGGAACAGAAAAATGAAATAGAAAAAATCGGGAGGAAATATAAGTTGCGCTTTATTATTATCCACGGTTCGTACGCTCGCGGAGAAGAAAAAAAGGGTAGTGATTTGGATATGGCGGTGTATGGGAAAAAGAAAATTGAATTTGGCGAGCTTTTAAAAATGCATGGAGATTTTGGCGGAATTTTCGGGGATAACAAGGAGCGGGAGCTTGATTTAAAATCTTTACACAGCACTAATCCTTTATTTCGCTTTGAAGTGATTCGCGATGGACAGCTTATTTACGGCGATCAAAACGATTTTGACGAATATTGCCTTTACGCCCGCAGGGATTACGCGGATAGCGCCAGCTTATTTAGGCTGCAGGATATTATTATTAAAAAAAGACAGGAACATTTAAATAAAGTTTTATCCAAAAAATATGCTTAACGCGTTGTTAATAAAAAAGAAAATAGATTTAATACAAAGAGATTTGGAAAGATTGCTTGAATTCAGCGATTTTACTTTTGACGAAATGGCAAATGATTATATAAAATATGCGGCTTTAAAAAATATTTTTATGGAGATAATCGGGCGCGGGATTGATATTAATGAGCATATTATCGCTAAACTTGGAGTGTATGAAAATTTATCGCCCCGCGATTATAAGGAAACTTTTTTGTTGATGGCTAAGTTAAATATCTTGCCGGACGATTTTGCCGGAAAAATAGCGGACAGCGCCGGCTTCCGCAACGCGATTGTCCATAATTATGACTATTTAGACAAGCGCGTAATTTATAAAACAGTAGGCGAAGCTATAGGGCAATACAGTGAATACTGCCGGTATATTTTGGATTTTTTGGATAAAAGGCGTATTTAAGTTAAGCAAATCAGCTAAATTTAATTTTCGCTAAGAGCAGGCCCTCTTTAATAAATAAAATATATGTTTAAAACTAAAAATCAAGAAGGGTTTATCAGTATATTGGTTCTGCTTATAGCTGTTTCTATAATCGGATATTTTTCATATAAATCTTTAGTTCAAGTCGGGGATAATCCTCAAACGGAAGGGTTTAAAAGGCAGATTGATAAAGCCGAGGATATCGCAAAAATCGCCGTGGAAAGAGCCGGGCGGATAAAAAGCGAGATGTCCGATTATGCCGACAAGCGCCAATCCGATAAAGAAGATAAAATAAATGTTATCGTTAAAATAATTTCAAAAAATAATCCAGGCGAATATTCGGAGAAAGTTAATAGCGGAATCAGTGTTTTAAATTTAATGGAATTAATCGGCAAAAAATATAATCTCAGCTTTAAATATAGCGAAAGCGGATCGGGAATGTTTGTGGATGAAATTAACGGCGTAAAAAATAATTCTTCCGATAATACGCATTGGCTGCTCTATGTAAACGGGAAAATAATTAAGGCCGGAATTTCCGATTATAAGCTGTCCGATAATGATATTATTGAATGGAGGTATGAAGGCATGCCCGCGCCGTGGTAGTTGTGATTTAGGAAAATAAAAGCGCGAATTAAAATCGCGTTTTTTTATGTTATAATAATATTAAGAATATTATTCGTAAATTTGTAATTTGTAGATATGATAAATTTACACAGTAAAAAAATAAACCAAGTTCTGACGGAGTTAAAATCCGATGTTAACGGCCTGTCAAACAAGGAAGCCGAGAGAAGAATAAAAAAATTAGGATCCAATGAATTGCCCAAAGAGAAGCCGTTGGGAAAATTAACGATTTTTTTATTGCAGTTTAAGAGTCCGTTAATTTATATTTTATTGTTTGCCGGAATAATATCCATGTTTTTGCGTGATTATATTGACGCAAGCGTGATTTTTGGCGCGGTTATCATTAATACGATTATCGGATTTATTCAAGAGAATAAGGCCAATAATACGCTTAGTAAATTGAAACAACTGATAAAACATAAGGCGTATGTCTTACGGAGCGGTCATGAATTGGAAATAGACAGCTGTTGGCTTGTCGCGGGAGATATTATTATGATTAAAGCGGGAAATCGCATCCCGGCCGACGCGCGTCTTTTAGAGGAGGATAATTTGCTTGTCAATGAATCTATGCTTACCGGCGAATCCGTGCCGGCAATGAAAAATATTGCGACGCAGAAAAAAGGCGCTTCTATCGCCGATAGAAAAAATATGGTTTACGCCGGCACGATTGCCGTTAAAGGGATAGGCAGAGCGGTGGTGGTTGCTACCGGGCAAAAAACGGAAATAGGAAAAATTGCCAGTTTGGTTAAAGAAACCGATGATGATCAAACTCCTTTACAAGTCAGATTGGTGAAGTTTTCAAATCTTCTCGGCATTATTATCGCGATAGTTATCGCGCTTGTGACAGCGGACGGCATAATTCAAGGAAGACCGCTTTTTGATATGTTTATTATGGGGGTGGCATTGGCAGTATCGGCGATTCCGGAGGGATTAATCGTGGGAATGACTGTGATATTGGTATTGGGCATGCAAAGAATTTTAAAGCAAAAAGCGTTAGTGAGAAAATTAGTGGCGGCTGAAACACTTGGTTCAACTACCGTGATCTGCACCGATAAAACCGGCACATTAACAGAGGGGAAAATGCATGTCGCCCGCATTATTATCGGAGAAAAAGAATTTGAAGTAAAAACATCAGGATCAAGACAAGACAGTATTGAGGCAAAGGTTGTAAGTTTGGCTCTGCAGGCGGCTATGATGTGCAATGACGCTATTGTGGAAAATCCGGAAGACGCTTTGGGCGAATGGAGAATCGTAGGAGCGCCGACTGACGCGGCCTTAATGTCGGCCGCGGTCCAATCCGGTTTAAATAAAGAAAAATTATTGGAAATTGAGCCGAAAATAGGGGAATTGCCTTTTGACAGCAATAATAAATTTATGATTAGTTTGCACAGAAAAAAAGACGGCAAATTTGTACTTTACGAAAAAGGGGCGCCGGAAAGATTATTGGATAAATCTGTTAAGTTTTATCACAAGGGCAAAGCGCGAAACATAACCGCCGCCGAAAGAAAAAAATTGAATGATAATTATAATAAATTAACCAATCAAGGGTTAAGGGTTATCGGAGTGGCGATACGGAATTTAAAAAATCTCTCCAACCCCCTTTATCAGGGGGGCAGTAAGAGCGCCCCATTAATGAAGGAAATCGGGGGGATTAATTGGAATGAACTTGATAATAATTTAACATTTATCGGGTTTATAGCCATAAAAGATCCGCTCAGGCCGGAAGCTAAGGAAACAATTAAAATTTGCCGCCAAGCAGGCATTCGCCCCATTATAATAACGGGTGATTATCAACTAACAGCCAATGCGGTAGCCATAGAGGTCGGCTTTAAAGTTAAAGATCAAAATATAGCGACAGGTGAAATGCTTGATAAAATGTCCGACGAGAAATTAAAAAGCCAAGTTAAAAAAATTGATATTTACGCCCGGGTCAGTCCGCACCATAAACTGCGCATCGTGCAAGCGTTGCAGTCCCGCGGAGAAGTCGTGGCTATGACCGGAGACGGCATAAACGATTCTCCGGCGTTAAAAGCCGCGGACATCGGCATATCTCTCGGAGGCGGAACTGATATTGCCAAAGAAGCTTCGGATATGGTTTTACTGGATAATAATTTTAAAACAATAGTGGCGTCCATCCGCCAGGGGAGGATTATATTCGCCAATATACGAAAAGTCGTCACTTATTTAATTTCAGACAGTTTTTCCGAAGTTATTTTAATAATCGGTTCTATTATTTTTGGAGCGCCGTTAGCGGTTTTGCCAACTCAAATTTTATGGGTTAATATAGTTAATGACGGTTTGCCTCATTTTTCTTTAGCTTTTGAAAAAGGGGCTAAAGGAGTAATGCGGCAAAAACCGATTAAAAAACAAGAACCAATATTGAATAAAGAAATGAAGATGATTATTTTTGGAGTAGGCATTATCAGAGATTTGCTTATTTTCGCGTTTTTTATTTATTTATTTAATATTGAAATTAATATCACTTATCTCAGAACTATGTTTTTTGCTTTGCTTGGAACAAAATCGTTGATATCAATATTCAGTTTGCGTGGTTTGCATTATCCGGTTTGGCGGCTTAATCCTTTTTCTAATTTATATTTAATCGGGGCGGTGTCTGTTAGTTTCGCGTTATTACTGTCCGCTGTTTATTTGCGTCCGTTACAGAGCGTGCTATCAACAACGCCGTTAGACGCGAATACATGGGTATTAATTATTTTGGTTAGTATTGCCAGTTTATTAATGATTGAAGCGGTAAAATATTATTTTATACGGAAAGAGAATATAAAAATAAAAATTTAATTTTATGTTGCAGCAAATTATAGCTTTAATTATCATTGCTTTTTTCGCGTTCCGCCTTCTTTGGCAGAAGCGGAAAAAACAAATCGGCGCCAATGAGTTTGTTTTTTGGCTGATTTTTTGGATATCGGCGGCATTGGCCGTGATATTTTTAAAATGGATTGACGCGTTGGTTGCCGATTTAGGATTTTCCGGTTCCGGCATAGAAGTTTTGCTTTACGCCGGCGTTGTTGTTTTGTTTTATTTTATTTTCCGCTTGCGGCTCAGATTGGAAAAAATTGAAAGAGATATTACGAAGATAGTCAGGGAAATAGCCATAAAAAATAAGTAATATTTATATGAAGATAGCTCATATAGTTTGCGTTTTTCCGCCGTATAAAGGGGGGATGGGGAATAGCGCTTTTAATTTCGTTAAAGTTTTAGCTGAAATCGGATATGACGCAACGGTTTTTACGCCGGATTACGGCGGCGCGGGCGGCGGCGCGGAGGAGAATGGGTTTAAAATTGAAAGAATAAAGCCATTATTTAAATTCGGGAACGCGGCGTTTTTGCCGCAATTATTTTGGAAGCTGAAAAATTTTGATATAATTCATTTGCATTATCCGTTTTACGGAGCCGGGGCGGCTGTTTTATTGAGAAAATTAATTTTTCCAAAAAAAACCAAGTTAATAATTCATTATCATATGGAGCCGGCCGCCGGAGGATTAAAGGGGTTGGTTTTTAAATTATCTCGGTTTTGCATTACTCCTTTGTTGATGCGGGCGGCGGATGTTATTACTTGCGCTTCCATTGATTATGCCGCGCATTCCGGCATGGCGAAGTATTACAAGCGGGATAAGAATAAATTTAAAGAGGTATTATTCGGGGTTGACACCGACAGATTTAAGATTAAAGATTTAAGATTTAAGAATTTAGATAAAAATTTGAAAAATATTTTATTTGTGGGAGGATTGGATAAGGCGCATTATTTTAAGGGTGTTGATGTGTTAATTAAAGCATTGCCAATGTTACATGTTACATGTTACATATTGCATGTCGTGGGCGATGGCGATTTGCGTTCGGAATATGAAAGACTGGCAACGAGGTTGGGAATTGCGGATAAAGTTAATTTTATCAGTAAGGTGCCTAATAATGACTTGCCTAAATATTACCAACAATGCGATGTATTTGTTTTGCCGTCAATAAACCAAGGTGAAGCCTTCGGCATGGTGTTGTTGGAAGCGATGGCGTGCGGCAAACCGGTTATCGCTTCCCGTTTGCCCGGAGTGAGAAGTGTTTTTAAAAATGGAAAACAGGGATTATTAGTTGAGCCGGGCAATGCCGCTGATCTGGCGGAGAAGATAGAAATAATTTTAGGCGATAATGATTTAGCGAAAAAGATGGGAGGAGAAGGAAGAATATTGGCGGAGGAAAAATATACATGGGAGAAGGCAGGAGAGAAGTTGGACGAAGTTTATCAAGTAGTTAGTTTATCAAGTAGAAAGTTTATCAAGTAGAAAGTTTATCAAGTTTATTAATTGTTAAAAAGAATGAAGGTTTGTCTTATCAATAATTTGTATAAGCCGTACGCGCGCGGCGGAGCGGAGACCGTGGTTGAATTAATCGCGGATGGTTTGCGAAATGCCGGCCATCAGGTTTTTATTATTACCACTAAAAGCCCCCTTGATAATCACCGCCGCATCGGGACAAGAGGGGGTTGGGAGGATTTTAAAGGAGGCGGAGAGATTAAAATCGGACGGCAGGGAATTTATTATATTAATTCATTGTTTTTTAATATTAACAAGATGCCGAAATTTTTACGGTTATTTTGGCATTTTATTGATATGTTTGATGTTGGGAGCTATTTTGCCGTCAGGCGCGTATTAAAAAAAGAAAATCCGGATGTTGTGATGACGCATAACTTAAAAGGCGTCGGCTATTTAATTCCTCGCGCGATTAGGAATTTAAAGATTAAGCATATCCATACTTTGCACGATATCCAATTACTCCATCCTTCCGGATTAATGCTTTACGGGAAAGAAAAAACGGTTAATGGAGTGTTTTCAAAATTTTACCAATTTATGTGCCGGCGGCTTTTTTGCGGCTCCCCCTTGACAAAGGGGGTTGGGGGGATTTGTTCGCCGGATATTATTATTTCGCCTTCCAAATGGCTCTTGGAGGAGCATGTTAATAGAGGGTTTTTTAAAGATTCCAAGAAGGTAGTTTTACCGAATCCGATGGGCATCATGAATCATGAATCAGGAATCAGGAATCAGGGAGAGCGAATTTTTAAATTTTTATATGTTGGGCTGATTGAGAAGCATAAGGGGATCTTGTTTTTAATTAATGCCTTTAATAATTGGGATGCCCCCGCGGATATTGGGGTTGGGGGGATGAATGCCCCCTTGATAAAGGGGGTTGGGGGGATTTTAGAATCAAAATTACTGATAGCGGGCAGCGGTTCAAAATTAAAACATGCTCAAGAATTAATCGGAAAAAATAAAAATATTAAATTACTGGGAAGAATAAAAAATGATGAAGCAGTGGAATTGATGCGGAGTTCGGATTGCTTGATTATGCCTTCGCTGTGCTACGAGAATTCGCCGACTGTAATTTACGAAGCCATGGCAAGCGGATTGCCCGTTATTGCTTCCCGAATAGGCGGAGTTCCCGAATTGGTTGATGATAATTTATTATTTAAGCCCGGAGATGAAAAAGATTTAATGGTTAAAATTGAATGGGCGCTTAAAAATAAAGACAAAATAAAAAAAATGGCGGCGAGCAGACAGAAAGAGATTAATGAATTTAAGGATGAAAATTATATTAAAAGATTAATGGAGTTATAAATCGTGAAGTTTTCTGTATAAAAAATTGACCTTCATTTCGTTTTATAGTAGTATAAAGGCAAGAGATTGTTTTTAACCGTTCTTTTTTTAAAAAATTAATAAAATAAAGAAAGGAGGAAGTTATGGACACAGAAGAATATGCAGGATTATGGGGCGCGGAAATCACGCCCATAAAACATTATGTAGTTATTTCAGAAGATGAGTATGCGTATTATTCCGGCATGCCTTTGTGCTGGAGAAATACTTATGGAATCGGTGATGATTAAACAAGATTCTATACGCGAATTCAGTGGTTTACGAATTCGCTTTTTTCTTTTTAAAAAATGTAAGACTTTACTTTTTCTCGTATTTAAATATGTATATTTTGCCATTATCAATTTTTTTCCAGCTGTTTGCTTCCATTTTCGCTTCCGCTAAAATTTTTGGAAAAGCCCACCAGTATTTATTTAGGACAAAATATCCTTCATGAACGCCGGTTAATTCCATGGCCGCCAGCATTGTTCGGCGGCTTGGCTTTTTATAGACCATATCAAGATAGTATTGGTATAACGGGCCGCCGGTCGGAATTGGATAATAAAATATTTTTGAGTTTTGAGTTTTGAGTTTTGAGTTTTGGTTATAGTATTTTTTAAACCCGAATTCTCGCAGGGCGGCGGCGCTTACTTGCTGGTTGGCCAATACTATGTAATCCTGTTCGCTGTTTTTTTCAATCCATTGCGCGGCGTCAATATCGCTTTCGCCGATGGAATATCCGCGGGAATTGAAATAACGGTCAAAGCGGGGGTAGGATAAATATAGAGAGGCGGTTATTAAAATAACCATAAATAAGAGCAGGGGGATTTTTACGCTGTTTTTTTGCCTTAGCGTTCGGTAGATAAAACCGTAAAGCGCGGTCAGGATAAACGGCGCGAGAAAAAAAATTGACATAAGCAGTATCCTGTCCGAATAATTATTTTTTTCATAATCAATTAAAAAATTGAAGGGCAGAGTTTTTATTAATAGATATGATATGCCGAGAGCCGCCGACATTAATAAATAAATAAAAAATATTTTACATTCCTTTTTA
>QIIF01000106.1 GCA_003231075.1 Candidatus Falkowiibacteriota bacterium
CCTATCAGAACTTTGCAAAAAAAAATTATGGGGATTAACCATATTTTATTTATGATGCATCAAGTTTATAATAAGGATTTAATCAATGAAACAGCCGAGGAAATACGCTATACGCTGCGGCAAAACCATAATATAGCGTCGCCAACCGAGCAAAGGCGGAAATGGAGCGATACCGGCAAAGATGATTTTAGAGTAATCACGATGGCGGAATCAGTGAAAATAATGGGAACGGTGACTAACGCCATTACGATTCTGCTTTTGGCGATTGTCGCCATATCTTTAGTTGTCGGGGGAGTGGGCATTATGAATATTATGTATGTGATAGTAAATGAAAGGACGCGCGAAATCGGGTTAAGAAAAGCTCTTGGCGCCAACAGTTCGGATATTTTAAGGCAATTTTTAATGGAATCAATTTTAATTACGATTATCGGCGGGATTATCGGTATTATCCTCGGTGTCTTGGTTTCATATTTAATCAAAGTTGGAGCGGCGCGCGCCGGTTTTGATTGGACATTTTCCATACCTCCGCGGGCATTCGTTGTCGCTTTGGGCTTCTCTTTTGTTTTCGGGATTTTATTCGGCGTATATCCGGCCCGCAAGGCGGCAAAAATGGATCCGATTGAAGCGTTGCGGGTGGAGTAGGTTTTTAGCTTGTAGCTTGTAGCTTTTTAGCTTGTAGGTTTTTTTAAAAAAAGGGGGTGTTTTAGACCCTTCGGTTAGTTTAGTTTTATTTATTTTATATTTTTAAAACTTTTTTTAACGCCTCAGATAACTCTGTCAGCCCAAAGGGCTTGGCGATAAATACATCGGCGCCGGCCGATATCATTAATTCTTTATTTGATATCTTGCCGGAGATTCCTATAACAGGAATTTTTTGTGTTATTTCGTTCTTTCTTATTTTTTTTATTAGTTCATCACCGTTTTCTTTGTTTTCTTTACCCATATTATAATCAGTGATGACTAGGTGATGCGTTTCCTGAATCAGCGTTTTATACGCGTCTATCGCTGATTCTTCCGTTTTTATAATTATATTCCTCTCTACTAATATTTTTTCTAAAACCACCTCAATTAAAATGGCAGTTATGTCTCTCACTGCCGTGTCATCATCTACGACGACAGCTTTAAAACATCCGCACCCAACAGCATCATTCTTTTTCATAATAACCTCCTTAAAATATTTTTTTTGAATTTTTAATTAAAAGATCAAAGATCATTGAAAAAAATACTATATCGTCCGCGCCTTGTCAACTGTGGTTAATTTTGTTATGATTTGTATGTCAAACAGTTGACTTTAAAACGATAAAAAGAGTAAAATTAAATGGAAATCTCAATGCCGCAAATAACAAAATATTTAAGTTGCTTTAAATTACGAAACATTATTTTTTTGTCATTCTGAACGGAGCGATAGCGAAGTGAAGAATCTATAATACGAGAATATTCGCGACTGCCATCTATTAGATCCTTCGCTGCGGCTCAGGATGACAAAAAAAGACAGTTTAGTAATTCATAGTAAATTAAAAAACCATAAAAAAGGAGGAAAAATGCAAAAAACAAAAAGAAAAAATTTGCGCCCAAGATGCAAAAAAAGGAGGAGGAACGAATGAGAGAAGAAAAAATTTTTTGCCCACGCTGCGAGAAAGCGGGTAAAAAAATAGAAATGTTTTTTCTTTCCAAGAGGGATGACAGGCCGGCGCAGTATTGGTGCTACGCGTGCGATTATATGCGCCGCCAAGGCGAGGCGGAAGAAAAACAAATCCGCCGCCGCATAATTTGCTATTAAGCTTTTAAAAAAGAGACGGAAAAACCCGTCTCTTCTTTTTTTGCAAGGTGTTGCGTTTTTTTGTAAATATGGTAAACTTATCCACAAGTATAAATATATGATTAAAATATCGCAAAAAACCTACATCTCAAGCTTTTTCAGCTTTTACTTCTTTAGCTTTCGCGAGAGGTCGGTTTCTTGTGGTGTTTTAATTTAACTAGTTAAAATTCATAGGGAAAACAAAACCGGCCTCTCGCAAAAGAGGCCGGTTTTTTTATTATAGAACATTTATAAAATCCCAAAAAGGAGGAGCAAATGAAAGAGACGAGAAAAAAATCAAAAAAGAAAGAAACAAAGGAGGAGGATTTTAAAAAAGATCAAAAAAATGTCAAAAAAAACATAATCAGGTCAAACAGGACAAAAGAACACCCGTGTACTTTTGTCCGCAAGCCATGGTTGTAGTAAGGAGGTAAAATGAACAAAGATAATGAAAAAAATGTGCAGCAGCATATGGCGATAGCGGTTAGACATAGCGCCGCTATTGAGGGAGGCAATCTTGAGTTAGCGAAAGAGATTGCCGAACAAGCGAAAAAAGAGGGGATTAAAATAAGTCCCCCGGAAAAATAAAAGAATAAAGAAAAAATAAATCATCCGCCGTTGCCATCACCTTAAGGCAGCGGCTTTTTTTATTTTTTAACTTTTGCTATAATGAGATTGTCTTGTGAGGCGGGGCGTAGTATAATGGTAGTACGCGAGGCTGGGGGCCTTGTAGCCGGAGTTCAATTCTCCGCGCCCCGACAGAATTATAGATTCCCCCTTTTAATAAAAGATTATTGCGGAGATTAAAAGGAGCTAAGCTCCTGCGCGATTAGTTTTATTTTTTAACATAAAGCAATATATAGGCGCGCATTACAAAAATAGTATAACGCGCGGGAGCTTAGCTCCTTGGCACGCAATTTTAAATATTGCCTAATTATAATATGACACACAATAATAACATAATAAAACATTTATTTTTATTTATTCTAATATCGTCGTTTTTCGGTATTTTTTATTTTGAAAACCAAAAAGCGTCAGGAACGGCGGCGGACGCCGATAGAATAAACAGGCAGCCGAAAATTGAAGAAAAAATAATTACCGACAAGAAAAAAAATATAGAAATCGGAAGCGGAGATACTTACGGCGTTTTAATGGAGCGCGCCGGAATCGGCGGCGCGATTGCGAATAATATTTACGAGGCGGCGGCGGACAAGTATGATTTGGTAAAAATAAGGGCGGGTCGCGCGCTTGAACTTATTTTTGAAAAAGATTCAGATAATTTAAAAGAGCTTGTTTATAAAATAGACTCAGAAAAAGAGGTGTCCGTGAGGAATTTAAAATATTTCGGAGGAACTGCAACCACATCCGCATGGATGGCGAAAGTCAAGCCGATTGATTATGAAGTAAAAATCGTAACAAAAGAAGGAGAGGTTAAATCGTCAATGTATGCGGCGGCGCTGGAAAATAATATTGACGAACGCGCCATTATCGCGTTTGCCAACGCTTTTCAGTGGACGATTGATTTTGCCATGGATCCGAGAATAGGCGATAAATTTAAATTTATTTACGAGGAAAGATATTTGGACGGCAAATATGTTATGCCCGGAAAAATTTTAGCCGGGTATTATATTAATAACGGAAAAAGATACGAAGTTTATTATTTTAAAGAAACAGAAGACAACGCTGGATATTTTAACGCAAAAGGAAATTCTGTCCAAAAAATGTTTTTAAAAGCGCCGCTCGCCTTTAAATATATTTCTTCCGGTTTTACCACCGGCAGAAGATATGTAACGGCGTTTAATGTGTCAACCGGGCACAGGGCGATTGATTACGCCGCCAAATACGGCACGCCAATCAGATCAGTCGGAGACGGAACAGTAATTTTTGCCGGCTGGAACGGCCCTTACGGAAATATGGTTAAAATTCGCCATAACGGGACATATAAAACCCAATACGGCCATATGTCAAGATTTGCCGTCCATAAAGGCGCGAAAGTAAAACAAGGTGATATAATCGGCTATGTCGGTTCAACCGGATTTTCCACCGGCGCGCACCTTCATTTTGAATTGGTAAAAAACGGCGTTAAAATCAATCCGTTGAAAGAGATCCTTCCTCCTGGAAAATCAATTAAAAAAGAAAACAGAGATAGATTTTTCGCGAAAATTAAAAAATGGCAAAAAGCGCTTAAATAGTTGAAAGCGCAAAACTCAAAATGACAAATTAATTATTTAATTTTCTAATTAACGCCAAAACCTCATCTCTTTTTTCCTCCATTATTTTTTTTGTCTTTGCTTCCAAGTTTAAACGCAGTAATGGCTCGGTGTTTGACGGGCGGACATTAAACCAGAAATTCGGATATTCCACGGTTATGCCGTCCAATTCGTTTTGTTTGCCGTCTTGATATTTTTCTTTTATTTCGCGCAGCTTGGAGTTAATATCTTTTACTTTGGAGTTGATTTCTCCGGAATTAAAATATTTTTTATACGGCTTGACATATTCCGAGAAAGTTTTTCCGCTTTTTGACAATTCTTCCAAAATTTTTAAAGTAACAATTAAAGGCACTTCATAACAGCCCTCTTCCATATTTAAGAAAAAATGCCCGGACGATTCTCCGGCAAAAACAGCGCCTTCTTTTATCGCTCGTTCCGCTATCAATGAATGTCCGACGCGGGTGATAATCGGCGCGCCTCCGTTTTCTATTATCGTATCCGGAGTAATTCTCCCCGGCCTAATGTCATAAGCGATTTTAGCTCCGGGATTATCAAGCAAAAATAATCTGCAGAGTATCGCGCGGGTAATCCCCGGCTCTATTCTCTCGCCTTTATTGTCAACAAAAAATATTCTGTCTCCGTCTCCGTCGGTCGCGATGCCCAAATCGGCATTTTCTTTAATCACTTTTTCGCTTAAAGACCGCATATTTTCCGGCTTTAACGGATCCGCCTCGTGCGACGGGAAAGTTCCGTCCAGTTTCCAGTTGATTTTAATAATTTCACCGGGTACATATTTAAACAATTCATCAAAATACAGGGATCCCATGGCATTTGCCGGATCAATAACAATTTTAAAATGTTTTATATTTTTCAAATTCGCGTAAGGCAAACTGCGTTCAACTTGTTTTTTTAAAGCGTCTTTTTTTACAGTTACCGCTCCTTTGATTTTTGATTTTTTTAGCTCTCCCGCCAAAATTATTTTCCTTAAATTAAAAATTCCGGTTTTCCCACTCATGGGCAGCGCTTTCGCGCGCGTCAATTTAAAGCCGTTATACTTGGCCGGATTATGCGAAGCGGAAACCATTACGCCGCCGTCATAATTGAAACGCGCGACCGCGAAATAAAAAGTGGGCGTCGGAGAAAGGCCGATATCTATAACATTGGCGCCTCCGTCCGTTAATCCGCTTACCAATTTATCTTTTAGCGCCGGCGAAGACAGCCGCATATCCGCGCCGACAACAATATTCATATCTCCGCCGCTTTTTAATTCCTCGCGCCGCATTTGGCTGTAAGCCAACCCAAGCTTATAGGCGAATTCATCGTCAAAGTCCTTATGATAAACTCCTCTTATATCATAAGCTTTAAAAATTTCGGGGTTAATTTCCATATTTTTAAGTGCTTAAAAATTCACTTTTTGCTTTTTCAAATTTTTTTATGTTAAACCTATAAAATCCGCAATTAAATATTTCCTTGCCGACATCTATAGTGTAAATATAGATTCTGTCAAAAATAAAAATTGGATAATCTTTATTGTCCAATGTGACTAAAAATAAATTTTTAGAATACTGCATTAAAAAAGCCGCGTTAACGCAATCAATAATTGAAATTTGGTTGTTCAGAATATTTTTATTTGAATATATATTGGAAATTAAAATGCTGTTTTTAATGATTTCTTCTGTTATTTTCAGGTTAAAAAAATTAAACCTGTTTAAAAATTCTTTTTTTTCTTTTATGTAGCTATTAGTTGAACTGCCTCTTAAAAATTCATTTTCTATAAAAGAATGGGTTGTTGTAGCGCAATTTTTTTCATTAAATAAAAATAACAGATCTTTGAAATAAAATTTGTTATCTTTAAATTTCGCTATAAAGCATGTGTCAAGCAAGATATTTTTTTCAATTAAAAAACTTGCTGAGCTTGATGTTTTTTCAACCATTTTTTTTCTTCTATTTCCGCTTTTTTTAATTTATCCGCTTGTTCCATTATCTTTTCTATATCTAATTTGCGAACGGTTTTAGCGGGCTTAATTTGCGTTTGTTTATTATTCATACTATTATTATAGCATAGCATTATTAAAAGGCAAGCTAAAATTTTTATGCAAAAAGCTATTAAAGAGCTGCTAAAATTAAATATAAAAACGAGCAATGACTTGATGGCGGCGAAGAGGAAAATTGCAAAGAAATACGGAATTAATATTTTGGAAAATTCTGAGATTTTGAAATATCTAAAAAATGTTAAATCCCCCCAGCCACCCCTTGCTAAAGGGGAAAATTATAAAAAATCTCCCTCGCCCCTTTTGTCAAAGGGGTTGATTAGAATTTTGCGCAAGCGCGCCATCCGCACTATGTCGGGAATCGCGCCGGTGGCGGTTTTAACTAAGCCATACCCTTGTCCGGGAAAATGCGCCTATTGTCCGACGGAAAAAGATGTGCCGCAAAGCTATTTGTCCAACGAACCGGCGGTGATGCGGGCGATTCGCTGCGGATATGATCCGTATAAGCAAGTACAATTTCGTTTGCGCGCGCTGGAGGCGAACGGGCATGAGCCGACGAAGATTGAAATTATCGTGATCGGGGGGACTTGGTCGGCGTTGCCGGAGAAATATAAATATTGGTATATTAAGGAGTGTTTTCGAGGAGCGAATGATTATGGCGTAAAAATGAAAAAATCAAAAATCAAAAATCAAAATGACAATGTAAAATTTAAAATTAATGGAATTAAAGATAAGTTATTATTTGAACAAAGAAAAAACGAAAAAGCAAAGCATAAGATTATCGGGCTTACTTTGGAGACTAGGCCGGATTATATTAATGAGAAAGAGCTGATTCAAATGCGGGAGCTGGGGTGTACTCGGGTTGAACTTGGGGTGCAGGCGGTGGATGACGGAATTTTGAAAAAAAATAAGCGAGGGCATGGAGTTAAAGAGATTGCGGACGCGACTAAGTTGTTGCGCGATTTCGGTTTTAAAATTACTTATCATATTATGCCGGGGCTGCCGGGGGCGGCACCTGCCAAAGATTTAAAAATGTTTAAACAATTATTTTCCGATGAACGGTTTCAGCCGGATCAGGTCAAGATTTATCCAACCGTGGTGACTCGCGGCAGTTTACTGTATAAATGGTGGCGGGCGGGCAAGTATAAGCCGTATTCCGATAAGATTTTGCAAAAATTAATCGTTGAATGCAAAAAAGCGGTCCCCGAATATGTTCGCATTATCCGGCTTATCCGCGACATCCCGGGAGAGTCAATTATCGCCGGCAATAAAATTACGAATTTAAGGCAGATTATGCAACAGAGGGGAGTGGAATGTAAATGCATAAGATGCAGAGAAGCAAAAGAATTAAAAATTAAGAATTTAGAATTTAGAATAATTAAGTATCAATCATCTGCGGGAAAAGAATATTTTATTCAGGCGGAAAGCAAAGACAGAAAAACGCTTTACGGATTTTGCAGGCTGCGGTTAGGAGAAGCTAAGCTCCTACGATTTTTTGTGTCAGCAAAAAATCGTAGGAGCTTAGCTTCTCCTTTGGCTATAATCCGTGAATTGCATGTTTACGGCGAGTTGGTGCCTGTCGGCGATAAGAAAATTATTCAGCATGCCGGGTTGGGAAAAAAATTGATGCTGGAGGCGGAAAAAATAGCGGAAAAAAACGGGTATAAAAAAATTGCCGTAATTTCCGGCGTAGGCGTCCGCGGTTATTATCGAAAGCTGGGGTATAAATTAAAAAATACTTATATGGTAAAATAAATTTACATTTTCTACCAATATTCTATTGAGCTTCTACCGGCTTTTAAGCCAGGGTTCTTGCGGCTTTAGCCGCGTACCGGTACGCGGCTAAAGCCGCCCGAACCCTGAGCTAAAGCTCGGTAGAAACTCTGTAGAAATTAATACTATGCCGACACTGGCGCAGTTAAAAAAAGAATTAAAAAGTTTAGCGGACCCTGAATACGCGAAAATTTTGCGGAAATTTTTTAAGACGGGCAAAGGCGAATACGGCGAGGGAGATGTATTTTTGGGAATTAGAGTTCCTGTTCAGAGGAAAACAGCAAAAGAATTTAAGGATTTAAAGATTAAAGATATTCAAAAATTGCTTAGCAATAAAATTCACGATGAGCGGTCGGTTGCTTTATTTATTTTAATCGGACAATATGCCGGGGGCGATGAAAAAATAAAAAAACAAGTTTATAATTTTTATTTAAGGAACACGGAAAATATAAATAATTGGGATTTGGTTGATTCGTCCGCGCCGAACATTGTCGGCGATTATTTGCTGGATAAACCAAGAAATATATTATATAAATTAGCAAAATCAAGAAATTTATGGGAAAGGCGGATTGCGGTTGTGGCGGTTTACGCTTTTATTAAAAACGGCGATTTTAAAGATATAATAAAAATCGCGGAGATGCTATTAAAAGACGAACATGATTTAATTCATAAAGCGGTCGGTTGGATGCTTCGTGAGGTTGGCAAAAAAGATGAAAAGATATTAGAAAAATTTTTGGACAAACATTATAGGGTTATGCCGCGGACTATGTTCCGTTACTCAATTGAAAAATTAAACAATGAAAAAAGAAAATTTTATTTGGTAAAATAACTTAAATTTCCACCGAGCTTTAGCTCAGGGTTCGGGCGGCTTTAGCCGCGTACCGGTACGCGGCTAAAGCCGCAAGAACCCTGGCTTAAAAGCCGGTAGAAATTTTTTGTTTAAATTTTTTTGACAAATAATAAAAATATGGTAAGATAATTATATATAATTTTAATAAATAGAATAAGTAAAAAATATGGCTAAAATTATTGTCGTGTCAGGTCCTGTTATAGTTGAGAAAGGGGCTGTTCTATTAAATAAACATGGAGATACGCCATTTTGGAAATTTTGTGGAGGTAAAGTTGAAAATTATGACGCAAATTTAATAGAAAACGCTAAACGAGAAGCAAGAGAAGAGGTGGGTATTGAAATAAATATTTTAAACAATGAGCCGTTTATCACTTTCGCGCGCAAGGAAACGCCGGAAGGAGTACTTGATATTATTTTGGTTCATTTTTTAACTGAAAGAATCGGCGAGATAAAACAGGGAGCTGACATTAGAGAATGGGCTTGGCATAAATTGGAAAACTTGCCCGACGACTTGGGACCGAATATCATTCCGGCGTTAAAGTATTTTGGATTTTTGGAAAAATAGAAACAAAATTATTATGTTAACGGCCGAGGAAAACATCCTCGGTTTTTTTGACAAAAACGGCTTTCGTGATATGCTAAAAGTATAACTCTACAAATTACAAATCAATTACAAATTTACGAATAATATTAAGACGGCTAAGAGGCTTACAAGACAAGGGTGTTTACTTTATTTTCTTACCCTTCTTCACTTTTTCTACGCTTTTTAATTTTTATATCTCCTTGGTTAATTTGTAAATTCGTAATGAATTCGTAATTCGTAGATATAAAATATGGACTATCAATTTTTACAAAATCAAGATAAGGAAATATTTGACGCGATAAAAAACGAAGAAAAACGCCAAGCTGAGGGAATGGAGCTGATTGCTTCCGAAAATTATGTGTCGCCGGCGGTGTTGGAAACAATGGCGAATGTCTTGGCTAATAAATACTCGGAGGGCTATCCGGGAAGAAGGTATTACGGCGGGCAGGAATTTGTTGATGTTGTTGAAAATATCGCGCGCGAACGCGCCAAAAAACTTTTTAACGCCGAGCACGCCAATGTCCAGCCGTTGTCCGGTTAGCCGGCTAACGCCGCCGTTTATATGTCATTTTTAAAACCGGGCGATAAGGTTCTGGGATTAAAGCTTGACCACGGCGGGCATTTGTCGCACGGCCATCCGGTTAATTTTTCCGGTATGCTTTATGATTTTGTCCAATATGAAGTTGATTCGGAAACAGGCCGGATTAATATGGATATGGTAGCGGAAATCGCCGAAAAAGAAAAACCGAAAATGATCGTGGCGGGATACAGCGCTTATTCGCGCGAAATTGAATGGGAAAAATTCAAAGAAATAGCGGATGGAGTCGGAGCTTTTACATTCGCCGATATCGCGCATACGGCCGGATTGATTGCCGGAGGGCAAATGGACAACCCTGTTCCTTTTTTTGATGTTGTGTCCACTACCACCCACAAAACTCTGCGAGGTCCGAGAGGAGCGATAATAATGTGCAAGGAAAAATTCGCCAAGCAAATTGACAGAACCGTTTTCCCGGGAATGCAGGGAGGGCCGCACGAGCATATTATCGCTTCAAAGGCCGTCGCTTTTAAAGAGGCGTTAAAACCGGAGTTCGCGGATTACGCGGCGCAGGTTATTAAAAACGCCAAAGCGCTGGCGGCCGAATTAATGCATTTGGGATATAAAATTATTTCAGACGGCACCGATAATCATTTAATGGTGGTTGATATGGCGAGCCGAGGCGTTGATGGACGCGAGGTGGAAGAAATTTTAGACAAGGTCGGAATTTCCGCGAGCCGTTCAACAATTCCCAACGACCCCAATCCTCCGATGAGGCCGTCCGGATTGCGGCTCGGAACGCCGGCGATAACCACGCGCGGAATGGAAGAGAGTGATATGAAAGAAATCGCCGATTGGATTGACGCGGCAATCAAAAACAAAGACAATAAAAACGAATTAAATAAAATAAAAGAAGAGGTAAAGGAATTTTGTTTGAGATTTCCGATGCCGGGAGTATAACTTCGTATAACGCATAACTCATAACGCGCGACATATAGTTACCGCGTTACAAGTTATGGGTTACAAGTTACAAGTTATGTGTTATGAGTAAAATAATAGACGGTAAAAAATTAGCCGAGAAAATTAAAGACGAAATTGTGAAAGAAATCGTAGAGACGCAAGATTTTGCGTCTAATGCGGAGACGCATAGCAATGTGCCTCTACGCGGCGGCAGGCCTAATTTAGCTATTATCTTGGTGGGAGGGCGCGAAGACTCTTCTCTTTATGTCGGGCTCAAGGAAAAAGAAGCAAAGAAAGTCGGGATTGATACGCATTTATACAGGTGTCCGGAAAATATTTCCGAGAAAGAAGTTTTGGAAATTATAAACCATTTAAATAAGGACGGACTGATAGACGCGATATTGATCCAGCTTCCATTGCCTGACAATTTAAACACGGATAAAATCATTAAAGCGATTAACCCCGCCAAAGATGTTGACGGCTTTCATCCAAATAATTTAAAGGAGCTCAACTCTAAAGATTTGGAGTTGAGCTCCTCTGGCGGCGCGCTTATGCCTCCGGTTTTCGCGGTTGTTTTGGAAATATTAAAAAGCGTAAATTATGAAATCGCGGACAAGCAAGTTTGCGTTATTTCCAACTCGGATATTTTCGGCAAAAGCTTATCTAAGATTCTGGAATGCCGAGGCGCTAATGTGGTTGTGGCTCATGGAGACGATAAAGATTTAAAAAATAAAACAAGCAAAGCCGATGTCTTAATCACCGCCGTCGGCAAACCGGAATTTATTAAAAAAGAAATGGTAAAAAAGGATGCGGTTGTTATTGATATCGGCATTACTAAGAAAGGGAAAAAAGTGTACGGCGATGTTGATTTTGACGATGTGAAGGATACCGCCGACTTCATCACCCCGGTACCCGGCGGAGTCGGACCGATGACGATTGCCATGGCGTTTAAGAATGTCTTGGAGCTATATAAAAGAAAATTGATAATTAAAAATTAACAAGCCAATAATAAATTAACTATGAATTAAGATTAAAGGATTTTAAATATATTGTTCATTAAACAAATAAATATGGCAAGGAGGAAAAATGGCGAAAAACAAAAGCATAAGAATGCCTAATATTAAAAGATTAACTCTGGATGGGGTTAATAAGTTGGCAAAAAAAATTGCTGAGCTTATTAAATCAGAAAAAATAGGAATTATGGAATGGACAGCCATTGCGGTTTCGTTATCTATGGCTAGTATATCAAGTTTTAATTTAACTTTAAAAGAAATTAGTGATTTAGTGAGGGCTTTTAATAAAAGTGACCCTCGCAAAAACGCTATTAAAAGATTTCTTATTTTAGAAGCCATATTTTCGGCTCACAGTATAGGGCAGGTTGTTATAGATGGAGATAAAAAAAAATATAACAAACCAAGAATATGGTCGCCATTTGAACTCTCAGCAGGATCGAAGCGGAATATTGAGAGTGAAATAAAATTAGAAGGAGATTTGCGCAAGGGATATCTTGCGGTAGAAAAGGTGGTTGGCAAAAGAGGGTCTGGTTTTGGCCAGGGATTTGTGGTAAATGTAATCAAAAAAGTGAACATAATTAATGTTCTTGAGATAAAAAAAATTCAAATCAAAAAAATTTCAACATTTAGTTATCTCTACATAATTCCAAATAAGTCACCCAAAAAGGAAATAATATTTAAGTAAACATTCCCCACTTCAATATAATCGAAGTGGGGCTTTTATTTATTTTTAAAATTGTATTAAATTTCCAAAAAAATTAATACTCCTTCTCTTTGACCAAAGCCGGCCAATTTGCTAATCTTAAGTTAGCTTATTTAAATTAAGAATTGAAAATTTGAAATAAAAATCCTCGTTAGATAAGATTCTAACGAGGGCTATGTTTGTTACATTATTTTTTTTACATTAATGTCGTTTATTGCCATACTGCTAAACTGCTCTTTAATGATTTTTTCGCCAATTTTAAATTTTATTGTACCATCAATACTGTAGATTGCTATCTTTTCTCCAAGCATAAATGGAATTGGGCTTGTTTTGTAAACATTGTTTTTATCGGCGTATAATAAAACTGTAAATTTTTTCTTTCCTATGATTATGTCAGCGAAATTAGGGAGCAACCTCTCTTTTGTTAAATAAAGCTCAAATTCAACAAAAGACATCTTGTCTTCTGATTTTTTGTAAATTATTTTTGCTGTTATGCTGTGTATAGTGGGTACTGGGTTATTTTCAAGCAACTTGTTAAATTCATCCGGAATTTTTTTTATAGACATTTTATCCTCCGTTGAAAAATTTTTAAGGAACGAATGTTCCTCCTTGTTTTGACCAAAGCCATTTGATCTGCTAATCTTAAGTTAGCTTATTTAAACTTTTTTGTCAAAATGCGAAAAGTCAAATTCCAAACCGGCGAATATTACCATATCTACAACCGCGGAGTGGATAAGCGGGAAGTTTTTTGCAATGAAAAAGACTTTATAAGGTTTTTAACCGGAATGCGGGAATTTAACAAAAAAGAAACGATAAATAGTTTATATAGATTAAACCAAATTAAGAAAAAACGATTGAACGCGGAAAAAGAAGCTAAGCTCCTACGATTTTCTGCATCCGCAGAAAATCGTAGGAGCTTAGCTTCTTTAGTTGGCCTTATAAGCTATTCTCTAATTCCAAACCACTATCATTTTATATTGAAACAATCAATGGATAACGGTATAAAAAATTTTATGCATAAATTGGGGACCGGCTATACTAACTATTTCAACGCAAAACACAAACGCTCCGGATCTCTTTTCCAGGGACCGTTTAATGCTGTTCCCATTAAGGACTCCTATTATTTATGTAAACTTCTAATTTATGTGAACTATAATTACGAAATTCATAATTTGGGGAAAGCCGGGAGCTGGCCGTGGTCAAGTTATTCGGATATTACCGGCAAAAGGAACGGAACCCTGTGCAATTTAAATATAATAAAAGAAGAATTCGGGACAGTGGAAGAATTTAAAAATTTAGCCGCTGAAATAATTCCTGAGATTAAAGAGAATAAAAAATTACGGAAATATTTATTAGAAGAGAATAAAAAATTACGGAAATATTTATTAGAATAGCTCCGTAAAGCGTCTCGGACGCTCTACGGAGCCGAACAAACAAAATGAAAAAAATTATAATCACACTCGTTTTATTATTTTTAATTCCCGGCTCTTTTGTTCTGGGGAGCGATAATCTCGCGCAAAGATTGGCGGGAAAAATTTTATTGCAAGTGGAGTCGCATGGCGAAGCTTGGTATGTTAATCCGGCTGATTATAGAAGATACTATCTGGGCCGGCCCAAAGACGCTTTTGCCGTAATGCGCGATTTCGGCTTGGGCGTAAAACATAACGAACTTGCGATATATTTAAAAAATAATTTTCCGGAAAGATTGTCCGGAAAAATTATGATAGACGCGGAAACAAACGGCGAGGCCTACTATGTATACCCTGATGATTTGAAAGGATATTATCTAGGACGGCCGCGGGACGCTTGGAATATTATGAGAAAATTAAGCTTGGGGATTGCCAATAAAAATTTAAACCGAATCGGCGTGGGATTTTTAAATATTAAAACTAATCCAAACCAAAACAACAATCAAAATCAAAACAATAAAACCAACAGCACGCTTTACGCGGCGGCGCAAGCAATCAGAGACGGAAATACGGCGAAAACTTTGACTTATTTTACTCCCGAACTGCGCAAAGCGATTGAATACACAATGAATTTTCTGGACAGCGAAGGCCGGCTTACTCTTGGCAATATACTATCCGGTTCAAAACTTATAAAATCAACCGCGAATGAAAAAATTTACGCCGACAAGATTTATTTCGGAATGGGCGGCTATGATGTTGAAGTTAAATTCCATGTTAAAAAACAAAAAGACGGAATATGGCTGATAATTAACTTATAAAAAATTAACCAATAAAGAAGCCAAAGCCGCTAAAATAAATGTCCAATTAAGCCCGAAGTTCAAAGCGATTAAAATAGCGAAAGCCAATATTAATGTCTTGCCGAAATTAACGGCCATTTCTTTTATTACCGTATATTCATCAACATAATGCCCTTGATCCGCCATCATTTCATAATTTAACGCGTCAAACGGCGTGTCTTTAAAAATTTTCGCGAAATTATGATAAGCGCCGGCTAAAAAAATCTGGAATGATGTTAAAACATATATTTTTAAAACCCAACCCAAGGCGTAAAATCCGCTTCCCCAATGTATCATTTTTCTTTTGCTGAAAATATCGGCATACTTGCCGACGGCCAGCTGTAAAATTACCGCCGCCAAAACAATCAACGATGAAACCGCGCCGACATTAAAAAAATTACCATCCAAGAGCTGCCATATAAAAATCGGCCAAATTATCAAGGTAACGGCGTTCTCGGCGCCATTAGCGGTATTCGCCATAATTATTCTTCTGTTTTTTTTGGCGATAAACTGCTTTATAGTTTCTTTATAACTCCAGGCAAATTTTTCTTTTGTGCGCGGCAAATTTAAAAAGGGAATATAAGAAAATAAATAAACAATAATAACAATCAAAATAACGACATTAAAGCCATATTTCATAATCAGCCATCCCGATATTACCGGCATAATTATACCCAGAAAAGAATAAGACGCCCAGATTAAACTGACATTTTTGCCTCTGTCCGCCTTATCGGTAAATTTGGCAAAATCAATATGAAAAGGATACCAGAAAGCAACTCTGTATAAAGTAAGTATGGTTAAAGATACGGCGATAAAAAGAATTAAATAATTATCGGCCAAAAACAAACTGGCGTAAAAAGAAGAAACTAAAAAAACACTGGCCCTAAGCGATTTTCTTAGTCCGATTTTATTCAAAATCTGCGCTCCCCACGGCAAAACCATAGCATATAAAAAATTGCCGATTAAATAATAAAGAAAAACATAGCTTATATTATAACCAAACTTTGTTAAAAAAAATATGGGCATAAATAGCCCAAGCAAAAGATTGGCGGTAAACTGGATTATTCTTCCTAAAAACAGGGCGGTAAAGCCCTGGGAGAGGTGATTGTTGAAGTATTTTATTTTAAACATAGCTTAGTAAATTTCTAAATTATAAATTATAATTTCTAACAGACCCCTAATGACAAAATGTTTATCCCGAGCACTCGGGATGGATTTGATTTGACATTTGAGCTTTGGATTTATAAATTTTATTAGAAATTAGAAATTGTAATTTAGAAATTATATCGTTGTTTTTATTATTTGCTTGGCTACAATATTTAATAATCTCCCCTTCACAAAAATAATTTTAACAACTTCCTTTCCCTCTATCCACTTCTTAATCTTCTCGCTTTCTCGCGCGAATTTAACAGCATCTTCTTCATTAATATCCGCGGGCGCTTCAATGGTGTCGCGCGTCTTACTATTGACCTGAATCACTAAATTAATTATCTCGTCTTTAACCATCGCCGGATTATATTCAGGCCATTTTTCTTTAAGGATACCGGTTTTATTTCCAAGCTTGGACCATAATTCTTCCGCTATATGGGGAGCGAATGGAGAAAGAATAATTAAAAATTTTTCCATAGCCGCGCGGGGAACCGTATCGGCGGCGCTTACAAGATTAACAAAAATCATCATCTGAGAAATTGCGGTATTAAAACGCATACTGCTTATGTCTTCGGTTACCTTTTTAATAGTTTTGTGCAAACTCGGCGGTATTTCTTTGGGAACATCCTGGCAGCTGCCGCCGCATTCTACGAATTTTTTGGATTCAAACAAGTTCCATACTTTATCCAAAAATCTTCGTACCCCTTTTACGCCTTCCGCGCTCCAGGCGATGCTCTGCGTAAACGGCCCCATAAACATCTCATAAAGCCTGATTGAATCGGCTCCGTATGCCTCAATTATATCATCGGGATTAATAACATTATGCCATCGTTTGCTCATTTTCCTGCCGTCTTCGGCGTTAATAAGGCCTACATGAACCAACCTTTTAAACGGCTCTTTTGTTGAAACCGCGCCGATGTCATATAAAAATTTATGCCAAAATCTGGCGTACAAAAGATGCCTGGTCGCGTGCTCGGCTCCGCCGACATACAAGTCCACGGGCATCCATTCTTTTTCTTCTTTTTTATCCACTAACTCTTTTTTGTTTTTCGGATCAATGTATCTTAAATAATACCAGCTTGAACCGGCCCATTGGGGCATGGTATTAGTTTCTCTTTTCGCCGGTCCTCCGCATTTCGGGCATTTTATATTTACCCAGTCGGTAATTTTGGCAAGCGGCCCCTCGCCCGTTCCGGTCGGCTCATAGCCCTCCACCTCCGGTAATTCAAGCGGCAAATCCTTTTCAGGAACCGGAATTACGCCCGGAGTTGAAACCTTAAATAAATTTTCTATAAAATCAACTTTTTTAATATTCTCATCTGCCGACATGTGCCCGTAATTTTCCAATACCGCTATTTCAGCCGTTTCTTTAAAGTTATCAATATAATAATTTCTTATTTCACTTGTTATCCATGGATCCTTTTTGCCAAAAACAAAATACATTTTACCGGTATTATCTTTTACTTTTTTAATATTTAATTTCCTGTCTTGGAATTTTTTAAATATGCTTAATTCCTTCTTATCCATCTCGCCGGAAAATTGATTAAAATATTCATCTGGCGATTGGAACCCTACGGGGGCAACCAGGGTTAAACTTTCCAATTTATATTTTTCAGCTAATTTTAAAGCCAAGTGCCCGCCCATACTATGCCCGACTAAATGAAAACCTTTTAAATTATGTGTTTTAATTTTTTTTTCAATAAAAGAAAACCATTCGTCAAAATCCGGCTCATCAGTATTTGGAGCGTCAAAAGCAAAAGTTTCATATCCTTTGGACTCTAAATTTTTTCTAAGCTCCGGAATAAATCCTGCTTTAGAATTATCTTCCCACCCATGAAGAATAAGAACTTGCTCTTTCTTTTCCGCGCATTTTTCGCAATGAATAATCGGTATCGGCTCGCCCCAATATCTTTGCCGCGAGAAAACCCAATCCCGCATTTTATAATTCACCTTCTTCTTTCCAGCCCCTTTTTTCTCCAACCATTTCGCCATTTCCTCGCGGGCTTTTTCAGAAGTCATCCCAGAATATTTTCCTGAATTTAATAAAATACCATCTTTACCTATATAACAAAAAACATTTGTTGATTGGCATTTTCTTACTATTGAATATTGATATTTTAATGTTTCTATTGCAGAGTCCTTGAAATTCAAGCTCTCTCTTTTTTTTATGGCTGAACTAAAAAATATATCTTTGGTGTTAAATTTATTATAATCTGGTTCAACAACATGCTTTATGCTTAAATTATATTTTTTCGCAAACTCCCAATCCCGCTCGTCATGCGCCGGCACAGCCATAACCGCCCCCGTGCCGTAATACCCCAAAACATAATCAGCGACGAACAAAGGAATCTCTTCGTTATTGAACGGATTAACAGCTTTAATTCCCTTTAATTCAACGCCTGTTTTTTCTTTTTGCAATTCCGTCCGCTCTAATTCAGTTTTTTTATTAGCGTTTTCTATATATTTTTTAACCTCACCCAAATTCTCAATTTTATCTCCCAGTTCATCAATCAACTTATGTTCAGGAGACACAACTGCGTATGTCATGCCAAAAACCGTATCTATTCTAGTCGTATAAACCTTAATTCCTAATTCGTAATTTTTAATTTTTAATTCAAATTCCACGCCTTCTGACCTGCCTATCCAATTTTTCTGCTGAGACAATATAGAATCTTCCCAATCCAATTTTTCCTTATCCAAATCATAAAGCAGCCTGTCCGCGTATTCGGTCATTTTCAAAACCCATTGCCTCATTTTTTTTTGTTCTATCTTCGTTCCGCACCGTTCGCATAAGCCGTTTTCCAAGTCCTCGTTCGCCAATCCGGTTTTACATTTGGGACACCAATTAATCGGCTTGTCAGATTCATAAGCCAGCCCGCGCTCAAACATTTTTAAAAATATCCACTGAGTCCATTTATAATATTCTGGATCAGTCGTATTTATCTCCCTGTCCCAGTCATAAGTAAACCCGAATTTTTTTAATTGCTTTTTAAAAACTGCTATATTCTTTTCAACAGCCGCTCTGGGATGGACTTTATTTTCTAAAGCGTAATTCTCCGCCGGCAAGCCAAAAGCGTCCCATCCTATCGGATGAAGAACGCTATAACCGTTAAGCATCATAAAACGGCTATACACATCAGTCGCGATATAGCCCTTTGGATGCCCGACATGCAGTCCGGCGCCCGAGGGATATGGAAACATATCAAGCGCGTAAAACTTTTTCTCCTTACTATAATTCTTATAAACGCCGCTCTCCTCCCACTTCTGTTGCCACTTGGATTCTACTTTTTTATGATTATACATAAAATATGATTCAAATCTTCAAATTATGCTTACACCTTATTTATATTCCTGCCCATTGACCTTTTTTTGGCCACTTTCCGCATATCTTCATACTTATCATATTCATCAACTATTTCCACTCCCAAAATTTCCTCCAAAACATCTTCAATAGTTACTATGCCGGCAACCTCGTTAAATTCATTTAAAACTATAAATAAATGATTTCTTGTTTTTTTAAAAGCATTGAGCAAGTCATCTAACGGTTTTTTATCATCAACGAATATAATATTTTTTCTCGCGACAGCTCCTACTGTTTTATTTTTTAAACCGCCTGTTATCAGATCTTTAACATATAAAATTCCGACTATATTATTTTCATTTTTTTCATATACGGGAATTCTTGAATGTCCGGCCCGGCTTATTTTTTTTATTGTTTTTTCATTAAGCTTCCGGGTATTTTGCATAATAGCCATCGCCGTTCTCGGAGTCATAATATCGCGCGCTTTTTTATTTGAAAATGACAGCGCCCCTTTAATAATCCGCTCTTCATCGGCGTCAATATCGCTTCCTTTAAAATCTTCATGGTCTTCTATAAGTTTAGCCAATTCTTTCTTTGAATAGATAGTAGGAATCTCTTCGCCTAAAAATTTATCCAACGCCAATGCCAGCGGTTTGCAAATTGGATAAAAAATAAATATAAAAATTCTTACTAACCATGCTAAACGCGAACCGATTTTTAAAGCATAACGAGCAAAAGTAGCTTGCGGAATAATTTCTCCAAAAACCACAATTAAACTCACTGCTATAATTCCGGCGGAGAAACCGGAAGTGATCGACCCTAAATATATTGAAAGAGTTGAATTCACCGCCACATTACCGATAAGCAATGTGCATAGAAGCAAATTTCCGTCTTTTCTAATTTTAAAAACCTTAATCGCATCCTTATCCTTAAGCTCGGATTTTCTCTCTAAATCATCTCTGCTCAAACTAAAAAACCCTAAAGTTAACCCGCTAAAAATCCCTGATAATAATACTAAAAATACTACTATAATATA
>QIIF01000037.1 GCA_003231075.1 Candidatus Falkowiibacteriota bacterium
GTTTAAGTATTATTATAATTATTATAGTCAAAAAATTTCCTGTTTTGGCTAATTTGGATGTGGAAAACATTCCCAAGGAAAAAGAGGCGAGGTTTAAGGAGCAAATTATCAGCGGCCGGTTAAAAAGAAATATTATTAAATGGATATCCAAGTTAACGCGGTTTATCGCGCCGATAGCGCAAGCTGTTGATAATTTCTTTAAATGGTCGTATAATAAGCTGCTTGAACTGAAAGATGCCTATAAAAGCCAGGAAATATTGCCGCGAAAGGACGCGGAAAAAAAAGCGGATGAGTTATTGGCTGAGGCGAATGAGCTGATTAAAAATGAAGGGTTGGATGATGCCGAAAAGAAATTAATTGAGATTATTAATTTGGATAATAAAAATATAGAAGCGTTTAGAGCTTTGGGCGAGCTTTATTTTGAGCGAAAAAATTTTGAGGAAGCCAAACAGACCCTTGAGCATGTTATAAAATTGGAGCAGGGAGAAAGCGGAGAGATTTATTTTGACTTGTCTTTGGTAAACAGGGATATGGAAAATTTGAAAGAAGCGGCGGATAATATCAAAAAAGCGCTTGAATTTGAGCCCAATAATCCCCGCTATATTGACACGGCGCTTCAAATAAGTATAATGAATAAAGATAAGGCGGCAGCGCTTAACGCTTATAATAAACTAAAAGAGGTTAACCCCGACAATCAAAAGCTGGATGAGATGAAAGCGCAAATTGACACTATTTAGTTCATAAAGTTCATAAAGTTTATAAAGTTTATAAAGTAGATAGTTTATCAAGTTCATCAAGTTCATCAAGTTCATCAAGTTCATCAAGTTTATCAAGTTTATCAAGTATAGAGTTATAAGGTTTGTAAAGTTATGGCAGTTGTGTAACTTTATAAACTTTATAACTTTTTACTTTATAACTCTTTTGTCCGGCCGAGATAGCTCAGTGGTAGAGCACTTCCATGGTAAGGAAGGGGTCCGGGGTTCAAGTCCCCGTCTCGGCTCAAAAAAAGCCTCCGTGGATATTGGGGGCTGGGGGGATTTAGTATGTTAAAATATCAAACAAACACGCATTTTTATCGGAATTTGGTTTTTTGGGTGGGAATTATCGCCACATTTTCTTACCGTATTATTGTTATTTTAAACCAGTACAGCCGATTATGGGTGGAGATTGCTTGGTATATCGGCACCATCGGATTTATTTGGTATTTCGCGCACCGCTATCGGGTTGAAAATAAGCGGGAAAAATTGATTAAAAAGAGAAAGCTGGGTTATAAAATTCATCATAAAAAAGAATTATCGGACGAAGACAGGGATGCCTTGGTTTATATTTTAAAAAGCCTGCGATCAAGCAAGGCGAGGTGGAATTATATCATAATTTTCGCTTTCTCAATAATCGCCTTAGTTTACGCGGTTATTAGCGATATGGTGGGTTGGCTTGGTTAAGAGGTTGATTTTTTTATATGTTTATGCTAAATTAATTTAGAGTAAAGGAATTTCAATATTATTCGGAGCATTCGGATAATAATTCGTAGATTCGGATTATAAGCGTCCGTTTATAATCCGAATCTACGAGTTATCGCCCGAATGCCACGAATATAATGCTGTGAATCAATTTAAGAAATAATCCCTTTGTAAGGGTTTTTTATTTTAGTATATGCCCTCTTAATAAAGGGGGTTGGGGGATTATCAAATCGTAAATCAAAAATCCCCGCGACAAGCGGGACAAGCAAAAATCCCATGGGTCGGTACTCAAGCGGTCAACGAGGGCAGACTGTAAATCTGCTGGCTACGCCTTCGCAGGTTCGAATCCTGCCCGGCCCACCCGAATAAAAAACTCGCAATGTTTGCGGGTTTTTTGTATAATGCAATTATGCCGGAACTTCCTGAGGTGGAGACAATTAAAAATGATTTGAAGAAGGTGATTTTGGATAAAAAAATCATCGGTGTTAAGGTTGGGAAGAAAAAAATAATTAAAAGCGATTACGGGGATTTTTTGAGAATTTTAAAGGGCGGCGTTTTTCAGGATATTTCCAGAGTAGGAAAATTAATTATTTTGCGCTTAAAGGGCGGAAATTATTTATTAATTCATTTGAAAATGACCGGTCAGCTGGTTTATAGCTCCAAGCGTGGATGCGTAAAAGGAGGCCACGAGGTTCGGGGTATGAGCGATGAATTGCCGAATAAGTATTCTCATGTTATTTTTAAATTCATTGACAGCTCCGCGTTGTATTTTAACGATATGCGGCAGTTCGGTTATTTGAAAATAGTCGGCGAGGATGAGTTAAAGACGATAAAAAGCAAATTCGGCATAGAGCCGCTGTCCGGCAATTTTAAATTTGAAGATTTTAGGAATATTTTTAAAAACAGAAGCGCGGCCGTTAAATCCGTGTTAATGAACCAGAGATTGATAGCGGGGATAGGGAATATTTACGCGGATGAAATATTATTCAAAGCGGGAATAAAGCCGGATAGAGCCGCGGGGAGTTTGGAAGAGCATGAATTAAAAAAAATATTTAAAGCCGCGGAGAGCGTATTGAAGCAAGCGATAAAATATCGGGGCACTACTTTCGCGAACTATGTGGATAGCAGAGGCAAAAAAGGGAATTTTACCAAGTTTTTGAAAGTGTACGGGCGGGAAGGCAAAAAATGTTTTAAATGCGGAGGCATAATTGAAAAAATAAAAATCAGCGGGCGGGGGACAAGATATTGTTCCCGATGCCAAAAATAAACAAAAAATAAAATTAAAAACCCGTAGAGACGCGCCGCGGCGCGTCTCCCGTGAATACCGCAACACCGCCGTAGAGACGCATAGCAATGCGTCTCTACTTTTGTTTTCGCTAATTTTAGCGGTAAAAGCGTAAAACCATTGACATTTGTCCTGAAGTATGGTATTATATTTTATTGTTCTTTTGAATTTATTAGGGAGAACGGCTGACAAATTTTATATAATATTTATATCGTCAGCCGTTCGCCTTTCTTCCCAAGATTATTTCCAAAAAAGTAATTTCAGGAAGCGGCATAGTTATTCAAAAAATTTAGAGGGCAGTATGGCGGCTAATGCCGCAAATTAAATAATTCTTTTATTTTTTTTATTGATTTATTTGTTTGTGGATTCACTGGTTATCCAGATAGCTGCCATACTGGCCTTTAAGGTAAGACGAATTTAAAAAAGAAGCTTGGCTTTTAATTGAAAGCCAAGCTTCTTTTTTTGTTTTTGTATTTTTTAAAATCCCCCAACCCCCTTTATCAAGGGGGCATTATGTTTGTTTGCCAATTTACTTAAAAGTGTTATATTATAGAGGTGTAATTAGAATTTTGAATTTTGAATATGGAATTTGGAATATATTAAAATATTCCAAATTCCATATTCTCTATTCTAAATTCCGTATGTTTTTATGCCGAAATTCGTCCACCTCCACACCCACTCCCATTATTCACTATTAGACGGCCTCGCCAAGATTGACGGGATTATTGAGTATGCTAAAAATGACGGGGCGCCGGCCATAGCTTTAACTGATCACGGGGTGATGTATGGCTGTATAGAATTTTATCAGAAATGCAAGAAGGCGGGGATAAAGCCGATAATCGGAGTGGAAGCGTATTTGGCGCCGAATTCAAGGCACGATAAAATCACCAAAGAGGATGAAAAAAATTATTATCATTTGATATTGCTTGCCAAGGATTACGAGGGCTATAAAAACTTAATCAAGCTTACAAGCATTGCCCATTTGGAGGGATTTTATTATAAGCCGCGCGTTGATTGGGAAGTTTTACAAGAATACAGCGGCGGTTTAATCGCCATGACCGCCTGCATGGGAGGAGAAATTCCACGATTAATCAGGATTGGAAAGCCGAAAAAAGCGAAAGAAAAAATTTTGGAGTATAATCGGCTTTTCGGGCAGGGAAATTTTTATCTGGAAATACAGGATCATCCGGAGCTGGAAGGGCAAGACGAGATTAATAAAAAATTGATAGAATTTTCGCGGGAGTTGAATGTGCCGTTAGCGGCCACAAACGACGCGCATTATCTTGAAAAGGAAGACGCGGAAGCCCAGGATATTCTTTTATGCCTGCAGAATAAAAAGAAGAGAGAAGATCGCGACCGGATGAATATGACCGGAGTGGATTATTCTCTGCGTCCCGGGAGGGAAATAGCGGAAGCGTTTAAGGATGTTCCCGAGGCGATAGAAAATACAGTCAAGATCGCGGATAAGTGCAATTTGGAAATTGAATTGGGGAATACGCAGCTGCCGTATTTTACAGTTCCGGATGGAGAGGATGGAAATAGTTTATTGAGAAAATGGTGTGAAGAGGGGATAGAGAAGAGATATGGCGACAATGCAGGGGCAATTCATGAATTGCCCCTGCGGGAAATAAGAGAAAGGATGGATTATGAATTGGAAGTGATTAAAAAAATGGGCTGGCCGTCATATTTCCTTATTGTCGCTGATTTCGTCAATTGGGCAAAGGACAACGGGATAGTCGTCGGGCCCGGCCGCGGGTCGGCCGCCGGCTCTTTGGTATGCTATTTGACTGGCATAACTAATTTGGATCCATTGAAATATGATTTGCTGTTTGAACGGTTTTTAAATCCCGATCGCGTCTCTATGCCTGATATTGATCTGGATTTTGCCGATATTCGCCGCGACGAAGTTATCCAATATGTGGAAGAAAAATACGGCAAAGACCATGTGGCGCAGATAATCACATTCGGAACAATGGCGGCTCGGGCGTCCGTGCGCGATGTGGGGCGGGTTTTGGATTATCCGTATGATTATTGCGATAAGCTCGCCAAGATGATCCCTATGTTTATGAAATTGGATGAGGCGATAAAAGCCGTACCGGAGTTAAGAGAGATTTATAAAGAAGACGCTGGAAAAAAAATCCTGGATTTTGCCAAAAAACTGGAAGGAGTGGCGCGGCACGCGTCCACTCATGCCTGCGGCGTAGTGATTGCCAAAGATCCGCTCACCGAGTATGTGCCTCTGCAGTACGCATCGTCGTCCGACAGGAGTATTGTCTCGCAATACTCTCTTCATCCGATTGAGGATTTAGGATTATTGAAAATGGATTTTTTGGGGCTGAAAAATCTGACTATTATTGAAAGCGCCATTAAGATTATAAAAAATACGCGCGGCATTGATATTGATATTGATAAAATTCCATTAGATGATAAGAAAACATATAAATTATTCAGGGACGGGGAAACAACAGGCGTGTTTCAGTTTGAATCGTCCGGTATGAAGCGTTATATGCGCGAATTAAAGCCGACCGAGTTTGAGGATATTATCGCCATGGTTGCCTTGTATCGTCCCGGACCGATGGAGTGGATACCTGATTATATAATGGGAAAGCACGGCAAGAAAAAACCGAGTTATTTGCATCCCAAATTAGAGCCGATTTTATCTAAAACTTACGGAGTGGCGATTTATCAAGAACAGGTAATGCGGATGGCGCGCGACTTGGCGGGATTTACCATGGCTGAGGCCGATGTTTTGCGCAAGGCGATGGGTAAAAAAATTCCTAAATTGCTATCCGAGCAAAAAGAGAAATTTGTTGACGGCTGCGTTAAGAACGGCATTGCCAGCCAGATGGCGGAAAAGATTTTTTCGTTTATTGAACCGTTCGCGGGTTACGGTTTTAACAGAAGCCATGCCGCCTGCTACGCTTTAATCGGCTATCAGACCGCTTATTTGAAAGCGCGTTGGCCTACGGAATTTATGGCGGCTCTTCTGACCGCCGATCAGCAAAATATAGACAGGATAGCGGTTGAGATTGAAGAGTGCCGCAAGATGGGCATTGAGGTGAAGAGTCCGGACATAAACCAGTCCTTTGGTTCGTTTACGGCCGTAACGGCCGGCACCGAGAAAAACGAAGTGGTTGATAAGAGCGCGGAAGTGAAGACAATACGGTTCGGATTGAAAGCCATTAAAAATGTAGGGGAGAATATCGCCGATGTGATAATTAAAGAGCGAAAAGAAAACGGACCGTTTAAGGACATTACTGATTTTTTGGAGCGTGTCACTAATAAAGATTTAAATAAGAAGTCGTTGGAAAGCTTGGTTAAGAGCGGGGCGCTGGATAAGTTCGCCGAGCGGGGGCAATTTTTGGGCAATATGGAAAATTTGCTTAATTTCAGCAAGGAAATAAGCAGGTCGCGGGAAAACGGGCAGGAAAGCTTATTCTCCAATGCTCCTATTTTAAATGTGGAGCATAGAATAAAACTGCAGCCGGCTCCGGCGGCCGACCAGCGGGAAAGTTTGGTATGGGAGAAAGAATTATTAGGGGTTTATATTACCGAGCATCCCTTTAACGAGTATAAGAAATATTTGGAAAATATAATCATTCCTTTAATTGATTTGACTTCGCTTATGGGCGCGAAATCCGTAAATATTGCCGGAGTTATATCAACTGTTAAAAAAATTATTACCCGCAATAATGAAGCAATGTTATTCGTGAAAATAGAAGACGCTACCGGCAATACGGAAATTTTGGTTTTTCCGCGGCTCCTTAAAGAGACCGGATTAATTTGGCAGGAAGGGAAAGCGGTGCTTTGCCAGGGGAAGTTGTCCAATAAAGATCAGGAAATAAAATTATTAGCCAATAAGGCGGTTTTGCTGGACTTGGATAATATTGAAAAATCTGTAAAGGGTTTTGGAGCGGCAAGCGCCGCGAACGGAGGGAGTAACGGCTATGCGGCGGCCAAAAGATCCCCAGATCCATTCCCAAAGGGCTTCGTAAGGATCCCCGCTCAGGGAGGAGGTAATATGGGAAGCCCCCTTAATAAAGGGGGCTTGGGGGATTTGCCAAAAAAGCCATTAAAATTAATTTTTAATCAAAACCTTGATGAAAATATGCTCGCTAAGCTGCGGGAATTATTCATCAAGCATTCCGGAGAAAGCAAAGTATATTTTAAAGTCAAGCAAGGAAATGAAGATAAAATATTGGAAACCGGCTTCCGCGTGGATAATAACGAGTCTCTAATTCAATCCATAAACAATACCTTGGGAAGCATAATTACGGTAGTGGACAAATAATAAGATATTTACTATAATAAAGATAGGTGTTTGGGTGTTGATAAATCAGTTCAAAGTTTGTATAATAACGAGTTAGGCGAAATGTCAAAATAAAATTTTTATTATTTTTAACAAAAACCATGAAAAACAAAATCATTTTCAAGTCAACACTAGTCGGTTTATTAATTGGAATCATCGTGTCTATTAATATGATGTTTGTAGGTTTCGGCGTAAGTTTAATTTCCACAGTGTCATTAGCATTTTTATTGCACACACTTCTTCTTGATGTTGGCAGAACCGTTGGTTGGATTTTTGTTCCAATATTTTTTATTACAGTTTACACTTTATATGGATTTATAATAGGCGTTTTAATTAAAAAAATAAAAAAAGGATAAATTTTATTTTAACACATCGCCTAACACCGTATATCAGGTTCCAGAAATTTCGCTGCGGCAGAATCTCCCGATACAGGCTGTCTAAAAAGTCCATTTTTGACTATTTTTAGAATTTTTTTAGCTAATTTTAGCATAGTAAATTTTTCAAAATAGAGTTTTTAGACAGCCTGGATAGGGGATTCTGCCGGTTAACACGCTTAATATTGTTATAAATATATTTAAAATTACCGTATTATTATGCAAAACAATAATCTTGAACAAATCAATAAAGAGGCCAAAGAGATAGCTGAGATTGTGGCGAAGAAATACAAGCCGGAGAAGATCATTCTTTTCGGGTCGGTTGCGCGCGGAGAAATAAGAAAAGACAGCGATATTGATTTGTGCATTATTAAAAAAACAAAATTGCCATTCAGGAAAAGAATTTGTAAGATTTATGATTTAATAGACAATGTGGATAGCGAGCATGGAGTGGAGCCGGTAATTTTTACGCCAAAAGAATTTAAAGAAAGAGAGGAGACCAATTATTTTATAAGAAATATTTTAAAAGACGGAAAAATTTTATATGAAGCCGCAGGATAGTAAAATATATCAAGATTGGTTTGATAAGGCTGATCACGATTTAGAAGCCGCCAAAATTCTTTTTCAAGATGACGCTTTTATGGATGTTGTCGGCTACCATTTACATCAGGCAATTGAAAAATACCTCAAAGGTTTTTTTGCTTTACAATAAACAGGATTATCCATTGATCCATAATTTAGTTGAACTATTAAAAAGGTGCGTTAAGTTTGATGAACATATCGTGGATTATCTCCCGGAATGTAAAAAAATGAACGCTTATTTTATTGAATAAAAATATCCAATGGATATGCCGCAGGATTATCTGAAAGATGAAATAAAACAATCAATAGAAGAGACGGAATTTTTGGTTAAATATATAAGAAAAATAGTTAACAAATAAATTTGTTCCAATTTCAACCAGACGGCTCCATGCTTTGCGCGGAGATAGAGCGCGAGCCGTGAATAATGCTAAGCCGTTTTGACTTCTATCTATCGCTTGCAATTCGGCCCCACGCAAAGCATGGAGCCAACAACAGTGGATATGAATTATGATAAATCAGCTGACAAAAAAAACATTAAATATGTTATCTAAAAAATACGGGATTAGGGCGCTGTATCTTTTTGGATCGCGGGCGGCCGAACGGGCAAATCCATCCAGCGATTATGATTTTGCGGTGATTTTAGACGCAAAAATCAGCCCCGCGGAATACAGCCGGTATAAATTGAATATTATTTCCGAGTTATTGCGGTTTATTAAAACAGAGCATATTGATTTGGTTGTTTTGAATGATGACAAGGTTCCTCTTCTGTTGAAGTATAATGTGATTAAGGAGGGAAAGGTAATTTTTGAAAATAATAAAAAACAAAGAACGGCGGCAGAAGCGAACATATTGATTCGCTGGCTTGATTGGCAGTATTTTGAAAAGATGTGGGGCGATATCCACATAAAACAGGCCGCGGCCGGAAAATTTATCTAAGCGGCTTATTAAGCAAAAATTATATGACAGCAGCAAAATATAATGTTAGGGTCCATCAAAAACATCTTCTTGAAAGCATAAAAAAACTGGAGAGATATAAGAATATGTTTAACCGAAAAACTTTTTTAAGCGATGAAATAGCTAATGACGCTGTTTGCAGAGCGCTTGGGGAAACTTTGGAAATTATGCTTACTATCGGCAATATGATAATCGCTGATAATAATTTTAGAAAACCTGAAAAAAATGATGATATATTTGATATACTTGCCGAAGAAAAGGTTTATCAGCGGAATTTAGCGGAAAAATTGTGGGGAGCGGGCGGTTTTCGCAATATTTTGGCGCATGATTATGTTGATTTAGATTTTAATATAGTTTATGATTATTTAGAAAAGGGTATTCCGATTTTTAAAAAATACGCGCAATATACCGCTAAATTTATAAATTAATATAATTTTATGGTTACTAAAAACAAGCGAAAAAAAGTTAATGTGAAAATTAATAAGACCAAGAAATCATCAGATGGAGATTTTGGCATTGATCTTAAGTCGGTGATGGAAGAAGGGGAAGAGGAGGCGTTGAACGAGCGCCGGCAAACGCCGCCGAAAAAAGAGCGTAATTTTATGGCAAAATTTTCTAAAAAATCCCCCCAACCCCCTTTATCCCCGCCTTTTTCGGGACAAGCAAGGGGGCAATCATCCCCTCAACCCTCCCTTGCTAAGGGGGGTAGTAATGAAGAATCCCCCCAGCCACCGTTAAATAAAGCGCGAGAGCGGCAGAACGCGGCGGAAGGCCGGCCGGGCATGCAATTAAACATATACCGTAAAATCGCTTACAGTTTTATCGGTTTAACTTTGGCATTGCTCGCCGTTATTTTTTATTTTTCTTTTGTTAAAGTGACGATTACCGTTGTTCCCAGACAGGATAAAGTTAATAGCAATTTAATAGTTGATATTTACGATAAAGATAAAAATCAAACGCTTAGTCCGGGCGCGGTTTTTGGCGCGGTTGAGCGCATGGAGATTAAAAAGACAAAAACTTATGCCGCTACCGGTTCTGAAGTGATTGGAGGAGAAACAAACGGTAAAGTTGTTATTATAAATAATTATACTAAAAATCAGCCGTTAGTGGCGACAACTCGGCTTCTTTCCGCCGACAATAAATTATTCAGGATTAAAAATACGGTAAATGTTCCGGCTGGAGGAACCATTGAAGTGGATGTTTACGCTGATGATCCGGGTCCGGATACGGCAATCAGCCCGAGTAGATTTACCATTCCCGGACTTTGGGCCGGATTGCAGGATAAAATTTACGCTGAGAGTAAAGAGCCGATGCGATATCGGCAAAACGCCAAAAAAAGCGTTACTCAAGCAGATATTGATTCCGGACTTAGGGATTTGAGAAAAAGCTTGCTCGCGGACGCGAAAAAAGAAGTAAGCGAAAAATATAAAAACTATAATCAAGCGGTATATAAGATAGACGAAAATTCAGTGAGTGTTGATGTTGGCGCTAAGACCGGAGATGAAAAAGAAAAATTTTCAATTACCATGTCCGCGGCATTGGAGGCGGCGGCGTTTAATGATGAAGCGATTAAAAAAATGGCGCGCGACAAACTTATCTCAAGTATTGCCGGCGATAGAGAATTGAAAGAGTTTAATGAAGATGATATTGCCTATGGCTTGGATACATTTAATTTAAAGCAAGGCGTAGCCGCGGTTAATGTTTCTTTCGGCGGAAAGACAGCGTTAAAAACAGGAGAAAATATTATTGATACGGAAAAAATATTGGGCTTGACCCGCGAACAATTAGATGATTATTTGGATAATTTACCGGCAATAGTAAGTTATAAAGTGAAATTTTCTCCGTCTTTTATTAAAAAAGTGCCTAGTTTGGTTGATAGGATAGAAGTTAAGATTAAGGATTAAGGGGTTAATATTGAAATGAAATGAGAGCGGTTAAATCAATAAAATTTCAAATAACAAGCGCCAAATTCCAAATAAATTTCAAATTCAAAATATTAAATCCAAAATTTTAACCGCGTAATATCGCGTAATGTTGGTTTTAACAAAATATTTTGAATTTTGGATTTATTATTTTGAATTTATTTGGTATTTGTTATTTGTAATTTGTGATTTATGCCAAAGGCGCTCTTGCTTCATTCCAATATCAGCCATTAGGGCTTAGTCAATTAAGGATTAGGATAATTTATCATGTTGTTTATGATACGATTCTTGTATAAAAATGATGTGATTTTGTTAAATATTATGATTAAAAAAGAAAATGAAATAGAAATAATGCGGCATTCTTTGTCCCATATTATGGCGGCGGCGGTACTTGAACTGTGGCCGGATGTTAAGTTTGCGATCGGGCCCGCGATTGAAAACGGATTTTATTATGATTTTGATTTTGGCAAAGAAAAAGCGGGCGAAGATGATTTAAAAAAGATTGAGAAGAAAATGAATTATATTATTAAGCGGAATATAAAATTTGAAAAATCAGAATTAAGCGTAAAAGATGCTATTGATAGAGAAAAAAAAGGCAAACAGCCGTATAAGGCGGAATTAATTGAGGATTTGCGCCGGACCGGAGAAAAAACGGTCAGTTATTATAAGTTGGGTGATTTTGAAGATCTTTGCCGCGGGCCGCATATTGAGTCAAGCGGGAAAATCGCGAAGGGGAGTTTTAAACTGGCAAAATTAGCCGGCGCGTATTGGTGCGGCGACGAAAAGAATAAAATGCTTACCCGTATTTACGGAGCCGCTTTCGCGTCTAAAAAAGAATTGGATGAATATTTGAATATGCTGGCGGAGGCCGAGAAAAGAGACCACCGGAAATTGGGCAAAGAATTGGGCTTGTTTGTTTTTTCCGATTTAATCGGGCCGGGGCTGCCGATGTATACGGCCAAGGGAGCGGTTGTCAGAAATGAGATTATAAAATATTCCAATGAACTGCAAAAAAAAATCGGCTATAATGAAGTCCACACTCCAAATATAAATAAAGCCGAACTTTTTAAAATATCAGGGCATTATGACAAATACAAGGATGATATGCTTAGAGTGGTTTCCAATTATACCGATGAAGAATACTACTTAAAGCCGATGAGTTGCCCGCAGCATACGCAGCTTTATGCTTCGCAGAAAAGAAGTTACAAGGAGCTTCCTTATAGGGTTTCGGATTTCGCGAATTTGTATCGGGACGAAAAACCGGGGGAATTAAGCGGTTTAAGCAGATTAAAATGTTTTAGCCAGGATGACGGCCATTCTTTTTGCCGCGAGGATCAGATAAAAGATGAATTTCTGTCAGTGCTTGGAGTTATCAGCAAGGCGATGAAAACCTATAATATGGAATACATAATCAGGCTTTCTTTATGGGATCCTAATAATCAAAGCAAGTATTTGGGAGACGGCAAGGTTTGGGAAAAGTCCCAAAAATTATTGGAGGGTATATTAAAAGAAAATAAAATTGATTATCATAAAGAAGAGGGCGAGGCCGCTATTTACGGTCCGAAAATGGATTTAATTTCCAAAGATTCATTGGGAAGAGAATGGCAAATTTCAACTATTCAGCTTGACTTTATAATGCCCGAAAGATTTGGGCTTACATATATTAATGAAAAAGGCGAAGAGGAAACTCCTGTGATGATTCATAGAGCGATTGTTGGTTCTCCGGAAAGATTTATGGGCATACTGATTGAGCATTATGCCGGCGCGTTTCCTGTTTGGCTTTCTCCTGTTCAGGTTAAGATTATTTCAGTCGGGGAAAAGCATATTAAATATTGCCAAGAGTTGGCGGAAGAATTCAAGGAAAATGATATTCGCGTTGAGGTTGACGACCACGATGAGACGGTGGGCAATAAAATCAGGAAAGCGGTTGGAGAAAAAATTCCGTATATATTGGTGGCGGGGGACAAGGAAATGTCATCTAAGAAATTGGCTGTTAGGGACAGAGGAAGCAGAGAAACCCGAGAAATCGGTAAAAATAATTTTATTAAAGAGATTAAAGAAAAAGTCAAAGATAAAAGTTTTTAAAACATATCTCCCGAATATGGATTGCCGCGGCGCATCCGTCCGTTTGGCGCGTTGAATAGACAGGATAGCGAGTAAAGGGCGAATGCCATTCGCCCCTGCGGGGTGGAAAAATATTCAGCGACAGTCCTTTGGAATTTAATATTAATGGCAATTTTTATTTATTGTAATTTACGGTA
>QIIF01000066.1 GCA_003231075.1 Candidatus Falkowiibacteriota bacterium
ATAATTAATAATTCCATTAAAATTCATCCGCTGGCATTAATCAACTACGCCAAACAGAGTAAAGAGATTAAAAAGCAAATTGATGATTTGACTATCGGGTATGATAATAAAAAACAATTTTATATTGATAAGCTGGCTGAAGGCGTCGGAACAATTGCGGCCGCGTTTTATCCGAAAGATGTAATTATAAGATTATCTGATTTTAAATCCAATGAATACGCTAATTTAATCGGCGGCCGCGCCTACGAACCGGAAGAAGCCAATCCGATGATCGGCTGGCGCGGCGCTTCCCGCTATTACGATCCTAAGTATAAGCCGGCTTTTGAACTTGAGTGCCATGCCTTGCGAAAAGTCCGCGGCGAAATGGGATTGACTAATTTAAAAATAATGATTCCGTTTTGCAGAACCGTTGAAGAGGGGCGTGAAGTAAAAAAGATAATGGCAAATCACGGCCTTAAGAGGGGAAAAAACGGTCTGGAAATTTATGTTATGGCGGAAATCCCTTCCAATATAATTTTAGCCCGCGAATTCGCCAAAGAATTTGACGGCTTTTCAATCGGCTCCAATGACTTAACCCAGCTAACTCTCGGGCTTGACCGCGATTCCGGATTAATGAGCCAGGTCGCCGGAGTGGCGAACGAAAAAAACGAAGCGGTTAAAACTTTAATCAGATATTTAATTGAAGCTGGCAAGGCCACAAAAACAAAAGTCGGTATCTGCGGCCAAGCCCCTTCCGACTTCCCCGATTTCGCCCAATTCCTGGTTGAACTCGGAATAGACAGCATCTCCTTAACGCCTGATACGATTATAAAAAATACGATCGCGATTAATAAGAAAGAGGAGATGATGAAGAAAAAGAAATAGACGGCAGGCAATAAAGCCCCCTTGCCTGCCCCGCAGAGCGAAGCTCGTGCTTGGGGGTAAAGGGGGTTGGGGGATTATTAATTTTTAAACAATTTTTGCCGTGCCGTTAGCTCCATGCTTTGCGTGGAGCTAAATTGCAAGCGGCGGTTAGAAGCAAAAATATTCTAGCATTATCCGCGGCTCGCGCTCTAACTCCACGCAAAGTATGGAGCCATCGGGGGCGTTTTATATTTTTACATATTTATTTTTAGTATTTGGATTTTAATTTTTGGTTTTATGTTTAATTTTCTCCATACATTCCATCCCGAACCGATTTTATTTTCCATCGGGCCGGTTGATATTCACTGGTACGGTCTTTTTGTTTTGCTCGGGGCGTTGGCGGCTACCGCTGTCACGGTAAAACTGGCTTCATATTATAATATTAACAAAGATACAATTCTTGATTTGGCTTTTTGGCTTATCATCGGCGGCATTATCGGCGCGAGAATTTATGATGTTTTATTAGAACTACCGTATTACATAAATCACCCTTTAAATGTTTTTAAAATTTGGCAAGGCGGCCTCGCTATCCACGGCGGCATAATCGCTGGTATAGTTATAATTTGGATTTTCACGAATGGAACGCGTAAAATTTTCTACCGGGCTTTAGCCCTGGTTATGGGGGCTTTAGCCCCCGTGAAATACGGCAGGATAAAGCCTGCCGAACCCGACTTAAAAGCCGATAGAATATATGCTTCACGGCAAATCAATGCTAATCAAAATAATCAGCGTAATCATGGGTTTTGGCTGCTAATCGCTTTACTCGCTCCAGGCATCGCATTGGCGCAGGCAATCGGCCGATGGGGGAATTATTTCAATCAAGAATTATTCGGACTGCCAACCAATCTTCCATGGGGCATACCGATTGACATTGCCAACCGTCCGGCCGAATATTTATCCTCGCAATTTTTCCACCCGACTTTTCTCTATGAATCAATCGGAAATTTAATAATATTTTTTATTTTACTGGCAATATCCGCTTGGATAATTAAAGGCCATAAAAACACTACAAGCTACAAACTGCAAGCTGCAAGCTATTTAATTCTATATTCAGCTCTCCGCTTCTCTTTGGAATTCATCCGCATAGATACCACCCCCACGCTTCTCGGCCTCCGTTTTCCGCAAGTCGTCAGCTTACTGATAATATTTTTAGCGCTCTTACTGCTCCTCTTGCCAAAAATAAAAAAAAATGCTAATATCAAATAGTAAAATGCTCTCGCTAAATTACTAATTAACAAATAATCCCCCAACCCCCTCTTGCCCCGCTGTGGCGGCGGTTGCCAAGGGGGCGCGAATTATATATGCCAAATACAAAATCAGCTAAAAAAGAATTGCGCAAAAGCGTGAAAAGAAAACTTCATAATAAAAAAATCAAAGATAATGTTAAGGATTTGATTAAAAAAAGCCGCAAGGCCATTGAAGCCAAAGACGAAAAAGCCAAGGAATTGATAGGCACAACTTTAAAAGCGCTTGACAAAGCGGCGCAGAAAGGAATTATAAAGAAAAACGCCAAAGACCGAAAAAAATCACGGCTTCATCTTAGATTAAACAATTCAACAAAAGCAAAATAATAATTGCCAAATAAAAAACGAGCAAATATTTGCTCGTTTTTTATTTGGCAAACAATGGAATTACATGCCTTTTTTTGTCATTCCGAAAAATGAAGCTTATCAGGAATCTATGGGTTATCCATAAGAATACGAATTATAAATAACGGTTTATATTGCCTATAATTTTTTGTTAATATTTACATTTCCGCGATTAAGTCCTGGATTCCTGCTCGCGGGCAGGAATGACAAGGTGGCGGCTGTCTGTAAAAATTTTAACGCAGTAATGTTTTGCCGCGTGTTATATCTTCGCGATTAACAAGCTTAATGCCGGCTTAATATCCGCTTTTCCGCTCTTCATTTTATAATCAATTTCAACCAATTTACAAAAAATATTTTTTAAAATATTAAGATTGAAATTTCGCGCTTGGCTTATGCCTTTTTGCACGATGAGAGGGTGCAATTTTAATAAATTAATAATTTGTCTTGAAGCAAGGCCGGAGTCAAGCGCCTGTCTGATTTGCATCAATATTTTACATTGCCTGATTATCATATTAAACAAATAGCCCTCCGTCAGCCCCGCTTCAATCTGCTCTTCAAATAGTTTGGCCGCCGCGTTTTTATTTTTATTGCTTATAGCATCGGTTAGGGCGAAAATATTTTCATCAAATTGCCCTCTAACCAAGCTCTTAACATCCTCAATATTAATTTCGGTTCCTTTCGCGTCATCGCCTAAACGCAATTTTTGGCCGGCCTTAAAATTTATCAGCTTATCAATCTCGCTGTTAATCTGCCATAAGTCGCTTCCAAGGAGAGAGGTTAATTCCATTGCCGCGGACGCGCTAATTTTTCCTCCCCGCGCTTCCACTTCTTTTTTGGACCAAGCGGTCGCCTCGGTATTGGATAAAATTTTAAATTCTTGCGCGTATTTTTGCTTGCTTAAAAATTTAAACAGCCCGCTTTTATACTTCGGTAATTTATCTTTGCTGTTTATATTGTCTAAAAATATTATAATATTTGCCTCGGCAGAATCTCCCGATAGGGGATTCTGCCGTACAGCGAAATATTCATTAATTTGGTTAAATATAGTCCGGCTTTTATTTAAAAATAAATTTTCAACCACAATCATCCTCTTCTTCGTTAAAAGAGACGCGGCGCTGATTGATTCGTTAATTTCTTCCATAGTCGCTTTTTCGCCATCCAAAACAGCAAGCCCGTTTCCGCTTCTGTCAACCTCGCGCAAAAATTTCCCCTTTAACTCATTTAATTTTCTTCGGCCGAGAAAACTATCCCCGCCGTATAAAAATATAATCATACTTCTACGAATTACGAATCAATTACAAATTTACGAATACACATAAAAATTGCTGGCAACGATTTTGCAGGTACAAGAGTATTTACATACCTCTATAAATTCCAAAAAATAGCGTGTTGTAATTCAAAAATAATCACTCTTACATCTTACAGGATGTTTTGTTTTTTTTCAATAAGCTAAATAATAATAAATTTTACATTTTGCGTCAAAAATTAATTCTAAAAATTAATTGCCGTGATTAGCTTTCACTCCCCCAATTCATCTCAAAAATACTTTTTAAGGTATTATATATTTTTTTGCTTTCAATAATAAGCCCGATTTTTTCGGAAAAGGACATTATTCCTATTTTATTTTTTCCGTAAAGATTAATTTCCACCTCAATCGGAAATTTTTCCATTGGAATTAATTTTGTCCTGCGAAGCGATTTTTCATCCATACCTTTGTATTTCTGCATATACTCCTTATTCGGCGCGATAGCTCTCACCCATATTTTCTTTTCTATTCTTTTGGCAAGATAATATTCGTTTAAAAAATTTTCATCAAAATCGGTAATAGCTTCCGCCGGAACCCATGCCAAAAGCTCTTGATTGGGATAATCCAATGTGTCCCTATATATATTTTTAATTCCTTCAGTCCCTTCAAAATATTTTATTTTCGGCTTTTTGTCCATTAAATTGGCGACAGCTAAAAGCTCGGGCAATATTTTTGTGATAACATTCTTTTTTTCCTCCAATTTTTCCTCAATTCTTTCCGGATTTTCGGCGAAATAAACCGTTTTTTTGCCTTTAACCAAAGAATTTAAAAGGCCGATATTTTTTAAAGATTCAATAATGTCATAAACCGTAGTTCTTTTAACGCCTGATTTTTTTGATATCTGCTGGATATTGGCTTCTCCCAGCTCCAAAAGAGCCAAATACACTTTAGCTTCTTTTTCGTTTAAACCTAATTTTTCCAATTCTTTAAATAGCATAATTATAGGATCTGTGTGTTTGAATAATTTTTTTTACTCCCACAAATCTACAGATCAACTACAAATTCACAAACCCTTTGTCATTCCGAACGAGCCGCGCGAGGAGGAATCCCTTAAAGATTGCTAATGGCAAAGACATTGCGATTTTCACGGATAAGGGATTTCTCCTCCCATTCGGTCGTCGAAATGATAAGAAGAGGTATTTTGTAATTCAAATGTATTTAAATTTTGTCGGCGGAAAGGTCGTTATTGTCAGTATAACAAATATAATAGAAAATGTCAATATTTAAGCTATTTTTTTTAAATTTTTTCTTTTAGTTATAATCGTTATAATGTATTATTTGACCTTATTATTGACATATTGACAGAAATGTGATATTATTGTCTATTAAGGTAAAAAATGAAATTTGATTTTCAACCTTAATAAGTTCTTTGACAAAATCGCCCTTGGCGGAAAAAAATAATAGTCGGCGGGCTTAAAACGCGAAAAGGAGGAAAGTATGAAAAAAATAAAAAATTTCTTTAAAAATTGGTATTACGGGGCATATAGAAGGTCAAATTTGGCCATAAAAAATTACGAAGATTTACAAGAAGCCAAGCAACGGGCCGGGGTTGTATCGGAGGAAAAGGCCTTCCAAAAGATGGTGGGGTATAAAGATCCTCTGCTTTTCACTAATTACCTAAAATTAATAAAAAGCAGGGCAGAAAAAGATGAACAGGCCTTGAAATATGACAAAACCATTGAGAAGTACGAAATGATTTACGAAATCTCCAATGAAAATAATATATTAGGCCATGAAGATATTTCTGAAATAGTGAAAAAGTTAAATGGGCTTATTCAATTAAAATATCTAAAAAACGCATTAATACGCGCGGGGCGTGTTGGATATTGTAGGGAGTTAAGCGAAAAAAATCTAAAATACATATTGAACGAAAATGACACTGATAAAAGAATAAAAAAATTCAAAGAACTGTTCTACTGGAAAGCAGACATTATAAAAGAGGCAAATGGAGCAGTTGCCATACTCACCGGGTCAACGATAATTGCTTTTAACGGAGACACGATGTTAGTGGAAGGCACTGGATACTTTCACAATAGCCGCGGATTATCAAATAAGGAAAACCCGGAGATTACTTATGTCGGAAAGGATGGCGTAGCTTTCCAATACGAGCATGGTTGCTACGGCAGAAAAATTGGCGGAGAGTTTGTGATAGGAACGGGCAGGGGATCGGATATGCACTGGTGGACAGAAAGAAGATCCTTCAAGCTTGAAAGACCCCAAAATTTAAATCAGCTTAGGTATAAAGAAAAAGCTGATTGTGAATATCAAAACGGCAATATTGAACATGCCGCAGAAATTTATATTTTGGCCGGACAATACGACAAAGCTGCTAAAATATTAACTAAAATTAAAAAAAAGTTTGAGGAAAGACAAAAAGAAAATCTGCGATTGGCAAAATTTAGATCATTGCCAACCCCTAAGTTTAGAAATACAAGAACAGAAAACCCGTATGATTATAACCCTGGAAAAATTCCCTCTTCTCTGACAGATTCAATAGAAAAAACAAGGGATTCTATTGAATCTATAGAAAGAAAAACTCAATTGGTGGAAAAATTATCAATTGAATCAAAAAGCAGATAAAAATAACAGATGTGATATTAGCTGGCAAGGGAAGTTGCGTTAAACTTCTCTTGCCTCTCTTACTAAGATTATCGGTGCGGTAGTTTTAGTAAGGGATTTAATCCCAAAGTTCATTAAAATTTAAAAGGAGAAAAAATGAATACGAAAAAAGTAAGGAAAATGGCTTATGAGAAAGCTGTTAATTTAAAGTACGCATTAAAAACAAGTCCGTTGGAAACGCTTATGAGTATTGATAATTTTCAAGTTAGCGCAGGACAGTTTATTGGGCAGGAACAGTTTGCCAACTTTAACCTAAAACTTGATAGTGAAAGCTGTCTTGGAAAAGTAGCCCAAGCCGCCGCAATAGCCGAAAAGCAGTTTCCCGAGGCAAAAATTGAGATGGCTGAAGTTTGGGAGGATTGGTTCGCTAATACTATGCTTAAAATGCTTAAGGAAGAGCCGGTAAGAAGGTTGGACCCGACTTTTATGCAAGAGCTTTTGATGTATGAAGAACCTCATCTTATTCTTGTTATTAACGGAAAACAATTTGAGCCTCTGTCAATTCAATTAGGCCAAGCTATTAAACATCCGCGAATTAAACCCTTTCCACTCTGGGAAGGCATCACGGCTTCGGTAATGGTTTCCGAAGCATGGCTTGAGAAAAACCCTAACCGCAAATTAGAAATTCTTAAGCAAGCGGAAAAAATTTGTCCGGGACTAACCCTGGTTAGAGAAAATATGTGCGCGCCGCTTGAATTGTTGGGCAAAATGGGCGAGGTTATAAAAAACGCCAAATGGGCTATAGAAAGGCGTCCTTGCGCCAGAACGCTATACGTACTTTGGTTATTCACCAAAAACCAGGTGTATTACAAGCAGCTTGCGGAAAAATACACCGAAGAAATAAAAAAATATTTTTAAAGGAGGATGCTAATGAAATCTATTGAAGAGTTAGTAAAAAAAATCAGAAACGGATCTGATGCGGAGGCGCGAGATGCTTCTGCGGAATTTCAGAAAATGAACGAAATTTTCAAAAAAAACGCCATAAAGGCTGCTATCCCGGCAATTATGACGCGAAATCTTTCGCACGGGATAGGAAACAAAATAAAAGAAAGGAGAAGGGGAATTGAAGATCTTAATGGTTATTCGCCGGAAGATCTGATAAAAATCGGAGAGGATATTTTTAAAGATCCCGATGGCATAATTTATAAGAGGAGCGATTGCTCCTCGGAAGTTTGTGCCCAGGGTTCCAGCAGCTGCTCTTGCGAGGGCACTGGCTACCGGTATAAAATTATTGAGGATTATGAACTCAGTGATCCTGTTAGTCTTGAACCGGCAGAAGGCCAAGACTTTACTGAATGGTTTCTTAGAAAGGGGTATTGAATAGAATAAAAGGAGGTGATATAAGCCCGTGGTTTGACAATTAACTCAGTCAAATCGCGGGCTCTTTTCTTTTCCGCAAAAATGCTATAATAATGGTATGAGAAAAGTTATTTTTACTACAGGCAATAAGGGGAAAATAAAAATCACTTGACATACTCACCAAAATGATATATAATTAGGTTATATAATTCACCTAATTTAATACTATTATGATAAAAAGAACTATTCAAAAAACAATAGAAGATAGTTTGTTTAAAGGGAAAATTATCGTTTTGTATGGGGCGAGACAAGTTGGTAAAACGACTTTAGTGAAGGAAATACAAAAAAAATACCCGAGCTCGGCTTATTTTAACTGCGATGAGCCGGATATAAGAGGAGCGCTTCAAGAAAAGACATCTACGGAAATAAAGTCATTCTTCGGTAAAAGTGAATTTATTATTTTAGATGAAGCGCAAAGAGTAAAAAATATCGGGTTAACCCTCAAACTTATAATTGACACTTTTCCAAAAATGCAAATAATCGCCACTGGCTCTTCCTCCTTTGAATTATCCAATAAAACAGCGGAACCGCTTACGGGGCGAAAATATGAATTTTTGCTTTATCCATTTTCACTGAAAGAATTAAGCTCCGCTTATTCGCGCGTTGAGCTGGATCGCCTTTTGGAAACAAGGATGATCTTCGGCATGTATCCGGAAATTGTCGGAGGCGGCCAAGAAGCGGAAAACAAGTTAAAAGTTTTAGCCGGAAGCTATGCTTATAAAGATGTTTTGCGATATCAAAACATAAAAAGTCCGGAAATTTTGGAAAAACTGCTACAGGCGCTGGCGTTGCAAATCGGCAATGAAGTTTCCTACAACGAACTGGCCGGCATGATCGGAGTGGACAAAAATACGGTAACCAATTATATTCAAATATTGGAAAAAGCTTTTATAGTTTTCCGCATCGGGCCGTTCAGCAGAAATTTGCGGAATGAACTAAAAAAGTTAAGAAAAATATATTTTTACGACACCGGCATAAGAAATGCCCTGATAAATAATCTGAATCCTCTCAATTTAAGGATGGATGCCGGGGCGCTTTGGGAAAATTTCATAATCGCGGAAAGATTGAAATTCAACGCCGGACTCAATCGCGGCGCAAGGGGTTATTTCTGGAGAACACGGCAAAAACAGGAAATTGATTATATAGAGGATTGCGGCGGAAAACTTTCGGGATTTGAATTTAAATGGCAAAAAGAAAGATTTAAAATTCCAAAAATTTTTTCCGAGGCCTATCCGGAAACGCCGGTAAATATAATCACCAAAAACAATTACCATGAATTTGTCGGAATTTGACTTTTATTTTAGTCGCCTTTTACTATACTTATGAGTATAGTAAAAGGCAACAGGAAATTAAACGCAATTGATGTTTTTAAAAGACAAAATAAGCGGACTAACAAAGAAAACATAAGAGTAAAACAATATGTTTAAATTTTTTGAAAAAAAATTAGATAATCAAACGGAACAGAAAGAGCAAAAAGAAAGCGATAAGTTGAATATTCTTATTTTTGACGATTCCGAAAATCAGGATTATTCGCAAATACTTGATCTGCATTTCAATGAAGACGATAATTTTCCGACAAAAGCGTCTGTAATTAATGAATCAAGCCAAATCGCGCAAACGCTGGAAAAAGAAAATTTTGATGTTATCTTCGTGGCAACTCCGAACCATTTGGATAAAAATCTAACGGCTGAAATAACAAAAATCAGAAACAACAGAGAGATTGAAAAACAGCCGATGTTTTTTATTATGAAAAGCCGGAAAAACGAAAAAGAAGTTGATAATTTAAAAAAATTTGACGATATTATTGAAATACCGCCGTTTATTGATATTGACAAGCTGGCTTCGCGATTCAAATCCGTGCCGGAGCTCTTGGGATATATAGAAGACCAGTATGGAGATAAGTGGCAAAAAAATAAAATTTCTTTTTACGGGGAATACAAAGATAGAATTGATTCGCGGGCGGAAATAACGGCGGACACGGAAAAAGAACTAAAAATTTTAGAAAATATTTTTCAAGAAAATAATGTTAAAAAAATTTTAGACGCCGGAGGCGGCAACGGAAGAATAGCCATACCGCTTTCTGAAAAAGGATATGAAATGACCAACGCGGATTCTTCTCATGAAATGCTTGAAGAAATGAAAAACAAAACAAACCAAGTTGAAGCGATAGAAACCGACCTTAGGAAGCTCCCGGTAAAAGAGGAGAAATTTGACGCGATAACTTATAACTGGCATGTGTTTTGCGATGTCCTTGGAACCAAAGGAAAAAAGCAAGTTTTGTCGGAGGCGTTTAGAGTATTAAAAGAAGGCGGCGTTATTGTTTTGGATTTGCCGGATCGGGAAAAAAGCGAATACAAAAAAGACGGAATTTACATCCATTGCCCCGATGAAAAACTGGTTTTCGTCGGATATATCCCGACTGAGGATGAAATGAAAAAATATCTTGAAGACGCGGGATTTAAAGATATCAAAACCAATAAATGGGAAACTAGAAACGGGTTCCCAAAAATAAGTTTTAGGGCGAAAAAATAAATTAAGCCTAACGGAAAATTATTTCTTCAGCTCCCGCGCTTCTTCTTCGCTTAAATTATCGGATAATTTAAGCGCCGGGTACAGGCCGGTAAATATTACTATGGATAGTATTATAAAAATATAATTTAACGGCAAAAACATAAGCGAAACCGCGGAAATTATTGAAGCGGCTAAAAAACCAACCGGGCGGGATGTCCGAAAAAAACCAATCACATCAACATCGGTTCCGTCTATTCTTTTGTAAAAATAAGAATCGCGCAAAATTTCAATTAACGCCGCTCCTATCCTGGTTAGAAACAAAATACCGCCCCAAACATAAATACTTACGGAATCTATGAAGAATATGCTGAAAATTGAAGCGCTCATTATTAAAATCGCGAAAATTATAAGCTCTTTTTCTCCCAATTTTTTATCGGCGATTTTACCGGCCGGATATTGCAAGAGTATAAAAGGCAATAGCATAAAACTAAAAATAATGCCTATCTCGCTCCAATCCATGCCTAAATTTCTAAGATATATCGGGATATAAACGACGGCGATGAAATAAAAAAATTCCAATAAGAATGAAATGTAATAAATCCGCATAACATTTTTTCTTTTTATAATTTTCTTTACCAGCGCCTCAACCGTAACTACCGGCTTAAATTTGTGGTTGACCTTCTCAAGGTTAAAAAACGATATAAAAAATATTATGGACATAACCGCGAATTGAAGCAAAAACACCCCCTGAAAACCGAATTTATCCAAAATTAGCGTAGCGATAAACGGACCGGTTATAAACCCGACATTCATCAGGGTTAAGTTTACCCCCCGTATCTGCCCTGACATCCTATCCACCGAATATGACTCCAAAATAATATCTTTTCCCACTATCACTAAATTATATAAAATAATATTTAAAACTATAAACAGCGCGCCGAAACCTGACACGGGAAGAAAAAACACCATTAACGATGAAAAAACTGAAAACAATATTGACGCCAAAAACACTTTTGATTTTCCAAATCTTCTTATTATTTTATGTAAATTTAATAAAGCGATAAGGGAAATTACATAGGCGGCCGCGTAAAAAATACTGACATTGTCAGTCCCCGTAACTTCTTTGAAATAAGAAGAAATAATATAAGCGACAATCGCGGCGGAAAATCCAATCAATACCGAAATAATATTTATCACTCTTACTTTTTTTCTGTTTAATGTTTCGTCGTGTTTTAGTTTATTGATTCTAACCATATTTTAATTAGCTTGTAGTTTATTTTTAAAAAAATTATTTTATTGTTTTTGTGTTTTCTTGTTTACTTACTTCATCTTTAAACATTCTCCCGCGTTCTTTATAATTATTAAACATTCCGAAACTGGCGCAGGCGGGAGATAATAAAACTATATCGCCGGCAACCGCGTTTTTTTTCGCGATCCCGACCGCCTCTTTCATATTATACGCTACTTTTATGTTTTTTCCAAAAAATCCGGCTTTTAAAATTTCTTTCTTTAACCTCGGCGTCGCTTTTCCGTTTAGCAATATAACATATTTCACTGTCTTTTTTATAACTTTAGCCAATTCTTTAAAATCCGATCCCTTATCAGCGCCTCCGGCTATTAAAACAACCGGCGCTTTAAAAGAATTCAGCGCGGTAATCGCCGGTTCGGGCGTAGTGGCAAAGGTGTCGTTGTAGTATTTAACAAATCTCCCAACCCCCTTTATCAAGGGGGTTGGGGGGATTTTTATTTTTCCAACCAGCTCCAATCTATGTTCCAAGCTTTTAAAACTTTTAACCGCTTTCTCTATCACATCTTTTTTCACGCCAACCAATCTCGCGACCTCAACCGCCGCCGCGATATTCTCCTTATTATGCTCTCCCGCTAATTTAGATGATAAATCCGATTTGGCAAAATAAACAACTTCACCTAAATCTTTCAATCTTTGAATCTTTAAATCTTTGAATCTTGCAATCTTTGAATTAATTATCGCCGCGTCCCCTCGCTTCTGCCATTTAACAATATTCATCTTCGCGTCCCAATAATCTTTCATTGATTTATGGTAATTCGGATTAACCGGATTTGCCGGAGCTAAATGATCTTGGGTAAAATTGGTAATCACCGCTATACGCGGGCTTTTATCCAAATCTTCCAGCTGGAAACTGGATAGCTCCAAAACCGCCCAATCATTCTTTTTCAATTTGCCAAGGAAACCGAACATTGGATTGCCGATATTTCCGCCGAGATACGCTCCTTTTCCGGATTTTTTAAGAATATGATAAATAATGCTGGAGGTCGTTCCTTTGCCGTTTGTTCCCGTAACGCCGATAATTTTACTTGGGCAAATGTCAAAAAATAACCGCGTCGGGCTTGAAATAATTGTTCCGCTTTTTACCGCTTTTTTTATCTCGCTTGAAAATAGCGGATAGCCGGCAACCCTGAAAACAATATCAAAGTCTTTTAAATTTTTGTCATAGTTTTTCCCCAGCCTCCACCGTAAAGACGCAAGATTTTGCGTCTTTACTGTCAATCTATCACCTAATTCTTTTTTATTCCTATTATCACAAATGGTAATATCGCAATTTATTTTTTTTGACAACAAAAATTCAACCAAGGCGGAATTTTCAATGCCAAACCCCAAAATCGCTATTTTCTTATTTTTTAAATCTGATAATTTCATAAACTTTTAATAATTTTTGTAAATTTCGCCGGAATATTATGCGCTCGGCTTTTCTCCGGCGCCTTTTTAAATCTCCTTGCCATATTTTTTTGCTCAGGCAAAATATTAT
>QIIF01000084.1 GCA_003231075.1 Candidatus Falkowiibacteriota bacterium
TTTGTTCAATAGTCATAAAATTATAATTATGAATATGTGAATGCCGCAATAATGGTACGCGAAAAAATTTGCGGTTATTTATTTATTTATGGTATAATATTATTAAATAGTAAAACTGTGGATTAGTCAATGAGTAAAATTTAAAAATCAAGAAATAATGTTGAAAAAAGCAAAAAATTTAATAATTATTCTTTTCGTATTAACAGCCATGTCTATCGCGGTTAATTTCGCTTTGGCGCAAGGCGCCGATAGTTTGCTTTGGGGCGGAACGCAGAATGAAATCGGCAATACCATCGGATTGGGAAGCGAAGATCCGCGCGTGTTGGCGGCTAAAATAATCAGGGTGTTTATCGGTTTTCTTGGCATTATCGCGGTCGGCTTGATAGTGTATGCCGGATTTCTTTGGATGACTTCCGAAGGAGATGAATCGCAAATAACAAAAGCTAAACAAGTTCTGAAAAACGCGGTTATCGGATTAGCTATTATTTTATTGTCGTTTGGCATAGTCACTTTTATTTTAAGTAAATTTTTAATCGCTACCGGAGTGGGCGGACCGGGCGCGGGAACAAGCCCCCCCGGAGCCGGTATCGGATTTGGGGCTTTAGGCAGTTGTACGGTTGAGAGCGTTTATCCGGAACCGAATCAAGAAGAGGTTCCGAGAAATACCGCCATTATGGTTACATTTAAAGAAGAGGTTGATCCGACAACTATTTGCAATGACGCGGGCGGGAATAATAACGGCGTTTGCGACGCGGGAGAATATATAATTCCGGAAAATGTGAAAATTTATAAAACCGCCGCCGGGGACGCTTGCGGATCATCATGCAATGGGAATGTTCTTGAAGTGAATGTCGCTACCAATGACAATAAAACTTTTGTTTTTACGCCTGTTAAATATTTGGGTTCGCCGTCGGAGAATATTTGGTACACGATTCATCTGACCAACGAGATAGAAAAAAACGATAAAAGCGGTATAAATGACGGAATTTTTTCCACTTGTTCAACGGATTATTTGGAATGGCAATTTAAGGTTAGCAATAAAGTGGACTTAACTCCGCCGCAAGTTAAAAAGGGAGGGGTTTTTCCGGCGCCCGACAATGATCAGGATGAAATTAATGTGGCAACCGATGCCGTGGCGGCGGACGGCAGCATAGGGGTGCTTAGCCAGCCGAATGTTTATGCCGCGTCAACTGTCATAAGCGTTAGTAAAAATCCGTCTACCGGCAGCTGGAATGATGCTACCGCGGTTGCAAATAACGGTAATCAAGAGAATGGAATTTTATCAGTTACTATTTTGTCCGACGGTTTAACGGCTCAATTAAGCAAGGGAAGCGTGTTGCTTGGTTCGTCCGCATTTAGCGGTTCATCTGTATTTTTTTCCGGTTATTTTACCTTAACCGTTGGCGGCGACGGAAAATATGCCGTCGGCAATTCTTGGAATGTTAATATTACTGCCGAACAAAAAGCGGATACCTTAACCGTAGGCGGCACGATTTATGTTTTTGGAGAAGATATAGCTGTGGGCGGAACCACTGCCGCGACAGTGTCAAATATTATTGATGCTTTAATTAAAGCTAAAACCAAACTTTTTGGCAGTTTTGTCACTTCCGGAGATTCAATTTCCATGAGCGCCAATGTAGCCGGCAGCGCCGGTAATAATATTATATTATCAGTCAGTAATACAGGAGCTATTAAGATAACACCTATGTCTGGAGGAAAAGATAGAGAAGTGACGACGATTATTAATGACAAAAAAGATCAGCCGAGAAACGCGGCTATTCAGATTAATTTTAATGAAGCCGTAAATCCTTTGACGATTTCAGGAGATGCCGAGAGCTTGCAAAATTATATCGCGGTAAAATGCGTTGGCGGAGATTGTTCCGGTTCTGAATTTTTTAATTGCGGCTCTAATATCTGCGTGCGCGGCAGCTTTAAAGTTTCTAACGGCTATAAAACGGTTGAATTTATTTCAGATAATAAGTGCGGCGTTAACGGATGCGGGGAAGATATTTATTGTTTGCCGGAGAATAGCAATTTAAGGGTTGACATTACCGCGGCCGCGCTGGATTCATGCGCCGGCGCGAATGATTGCGTCCCGAGAACGCCGTATAATAATTGCGTGTCCGGCGTATGCCAAAACACGGATGGAGTAAATTACCCCCTTTCGCAATATCCATTAAGCGGAATTGCCGATGTTGCCTCCAATTCGTTGGATGGCAATAGAAACAAAGAAGCGAATGGTCCCTTGTCTTTTTATAATGAAAATATTGGAGGAGTCGGAGGGGATAATTTTCAATGGTCTTTTTATATTAACGGTGTAATAGATTTGGCGCCGCCGGAAATTAATTTTATTTCTCCGAAATATAATGATTCAGGCGCTTCTTTAAGTGATCCGGTATTAATTTCTTTTAGCAAAATAATGATGTCTGACAGTTTAAGAACCGGCAGTAAAACAGTGTCTAACGGCGGGAATAATGTTGAACATAAATTAATAAATATCAGGAATTTTAAAAATAAGCCAATCGGTTATTGGGTGACCAAAGAAAATATTGATAAACCTCCTTTGGACGGATATCCTGATTATACGCAAGCGCGAATTAACCATTCAATGTTTTCCGACACGACCAGCTATCGCTCGCAAGTCGGGTCAGGCGTTAAAGATATATATCAGAATTGTTTCAAGCCAAGCGCCGGACCGAATTGCGCGGCTACGGATGCCTTTCCTTCTTGTTGCGGAGAGACGCCCACCGCTGACAGTAAATGCCCGTAAAAGTTATAAAGTTTATCAAGTAGAAAAGTTAGAGTATTAAAAATTAATTTTAATTTTGATGTTGAAAAAGGCAAAAAATTTAATAATTATATTCGTCGTATTAACAGCCATGTCAGTCGCGGTTAATTTTGCTTTGGCGCAAAGCGCCGACAGTTTGCTTTGGGGAGGGACACAGAATGAAGTCGGCAATGTTATCGGACTGGGGAGCGAGGATCCGCGCGTATTGGCTGCTAATATTATCAGGGTGGCTTTGGGATTTTTAGGCATTATCGCTTTGGTGTTGACAATATACGCCGGATGGCTTTGGATGTCTGCTGCCGGCAATATGGAGAAAATTGAAAAAGCTAAAAAAGTGCTGACCGGAGCGATAATCGGCTTATTGATAATTTTACTTTCTTTCGGTATTACCACTTTTGTTTTAAATAAATTATTGGTCGCTACCGGCGGAGCATGCGATAATGGCGTCGTAAAAACTTGCGGTTGCGCTGATTTGGGAACGCAAACTTGCGTAAGTGAGTCATGGACTGATTGTAATTATACCTGTAGTACGGGAGAAGCATGCTGCGCTTTCGGATGCGCCGATTCTTGCGATTCTCCCCCTGAATTTCACATTAATTCAACATCTCCCCAAAACGGCGATACTAATGTTATACGGAATATAAAAATCAGGTATACTTCCAATTTATTTATAGGCAATACAAACCCTGTTAATGCCGTGAATTTTACCGTGGCAGACGAGTCGGGAGATCAGATTTCGGGAGTAAGAAAAGTGGATGGAAAACGAATCATTTTTACGCCTGACGGCGATTGCGGCAGTAATCCGTGCGGAGCAACTGACTGTTTTAAGGCGGGAGAAAAAGTGACAGTGGCGGCAGTCAACGGCGCGTCCGGTATTTTGAGCGTAGGCGATATCCAATTAGCTTGTCCCGGAATAGGCGTGGATTGCGCGATAACATTTAATGTAGGCGATTTAATTGATTGCGAAGATCCGACCGTTAATCTCGGGCTTGGGCAAATATGCGCTGTTCCCGATAATAATTTATTCGCGAGCAGCGCGGACGATAACGGCGTAGACAGTATAGCGTTTTCAGCCGATGGCGTCAGTGTCGGTTCGGTCGTTAATTCTGACGGCGATTCTCCTTTTAGCGCCAATGTTTTATGGGATGGAAGTGGTTATACGGCGGGTGATTCTGTGGCATTTACGGCTACCGCCTATGATATTGATAGCCGCAGCGCGAGCGACAATGAAACAATTAAAATTAAATCCGCGCATTGCTGTAACGGAGTTCAAGATATTGCTGATGGAGAAGAGGGGGTTGATTGCGGAGGTGAGTGCGGCGCTTGCGCGGGGTCGGCATGCGCTATTGACGCGGAGAATTTGCCGGCGACAAGTTGCAGCGATGATTTATGCGCTTCCGGATTTTGCTCTTCCAGCGGATCAAACAGCGATAGTTGTTCGGCAAACGGGTATAATTCTGGCGTGTCGGATTGCTGTCTTTGCCAGAACGCGCCGATTATTGATTGGGTGGCGCCGACAGGCGGATTTTGCGATGATAGCAATAATACGCCTTGCCAAAAGGACAGTGATTGTTCCACTACTTGCGATATAAGCGCGCCTAATGGAGCGAATGGCAATTTAGCGACTATCGGCGGGCGGTATTTCGGCGCTGAGCAAGGAGCTGGTTCGGTGGTATTTAATGACGGCGTGAATACTTTTACCGCCGATTTAGCCGATACCGTGAATATAAATTGTACTAATAGTTGGCAAGACGGACAAATTATAGTTGTTGTTCCGGCCGGCTTGAATCTTGGGCCGGGAACAACTATTACAGTGACGGCTGATAATGGATTTTCTGATAATACGCAAAGCGCGGATGGGCGCGGTCCTGATTTTGATTTTATTGTAAACACTATTAAACGCCCCGGACTCTGTTTAATAAATCCGGACGCAGGCGTAATGAATGATAGCATTACTTATTACGGCATAGGATTAAATGGCGCTACGGCGAAATTCGGCAGCGCGGTTAATAATGTTAATGCTTTGAATTCTGTTTTTAGCGGCGATACGCAAGGAACAGCCGATGTGCCGAATATGCAGACGGGGAAAACGACCAGTTTTACCGCGATTAAACAAGATAATATAAATATAAACAGTAATTTTTTACGATTTATTAAAAATTCTGAGCCAAAAATCGGACCGAAAATTACTTCTTTTAATCCGATTGAAGGTAAAGCCGGCCAATATGTGACTATTTACGGCAGCGGATTCGGCTATGCTAAAAAAGCGCAAATAGGCGCGACTCATCATGTTTATTTTGATGACAATCTTAGCGACTCTATTGACGGCGTGGAGGCGGATTATAATTTTCCGGATATTTGCGGCGACAGTTTATGGTCTGACAATCAAATTATAGTGAAAGCGCCGGCTGGATTGGTTAATTTAACCGATTATTACATTGTCATAAATGTTCAGAATTGGGATAAGCCGATTGATTCAAGCGGCATTATCCCCACGGCAACCGCTAATGATACTTTTAAATATGATGAAAGCGCGTCTCTTAAACCGAGTTTATGCAGAATTCAACCAGTTATCGGACCAAATAATAGTGATATATCTTTATGGGGAGAATATTTCGGCGCGCAAGCCGCCGGTTTGGTTAGGTTTAATTTAAACAAAGATCAAAGCGGAAGCGCGATCAGTTATTGGGGCGATGATAACGATGCCAAAAGAATAGATACGACTGTCCATAATGACGCGGTAAGCGGTCCGGTGGTAGTTGTCCGGGGCGGTGATAAAGGAAATGGAATTAATTTTACGGTTGGTTCATGCGCGGAGCAAGATAATCCGGATGACGCTTGCGGAACGCAAATATGCTGTCCAGCCGGAACTTACGAAGAAGGAAGATGCGAAGCAACGGCAGATGATTGCTATATGAATGTCTCCAGCTCGGTTTATGAGTGGGATTTTAGTACCGGCGGCAGCGGCGGGGCCGGTGATAGTTGCGACTTAGATCGCGGCACTTCTTTATGTGAGGATAATGGCAGTTGCGGGCAAGGGTTGATTTGCGATACCAGCACTTGCACTTGCCAGCTGCCGACTACATGCTCCGGCTATAATTTAAATCAATGTCAAGATACGGAATTTTGCCCTAATTCTCCCGGCCAATGTTCGCCTAACGCCGGCGGAGAAACTGTTGATATGGGCGGATGCTCAGACGCGGATTGCAATGGCGTAGGAGCGTGCGTTGCTCCTCCTTGCTCCTATAGTGTTGACTTAAATAAATGCGTTGATAATACGCAGGGAGATTGCAGTTTGGATTCAACCACTCAAGATGTTTTTGGCAAGAATATTGCTAAATATTGCTCTGAGTATAATGATGGCGCCAATACTTACGCGGTTTGGCATATTGCCACCGGCGCTTCCTGTCCGAATGGATGGACAAGAATTGCCGGCGATAAATGCGTTGATTCCATTACCGCGGATACTTGCAATATTTGTGATAGCGGTTTTACCTGTCTTGATGATAATGGCGGTGGCGGGCAAGGAATTTGCGGAATAGATCAAGATGTTTGTTCAGCCGGATCTACATGCAATACATCATCGGCAAGATGCGAAACAGCTGATGGCGCTTCTTGCGATTGTTGTTGTGAAATCGGGCAAGACGCGCGCGATTGCTGCACGGGATTGGTTTGCGGAGGAACATGCGGCAGCGATACCACGGATGATAATTCCGGTTTCGGTTCATGCTCCGGATGCAAAATTGAAGTGAACGGAACAGCGGATCAATCTTTGAGCGACGCGGCTTGCAATTGTGAAGGCACAAGCGGAAAATATTGCGAGCTGAACGATACTGCTTATCCGTCGGGAGTTTGCCGTGATAAGATTTTGGATTGCGCTCCTCCCAATGAGTTATGCGATGATTCTACTTGTTGCTCCACTGCTTGCGAAGGAACTGTTGGCAGCACTTTTTGCCCGGCCACTTGCGGACCGGGAGAAGAAGAATGCGGAACAGCTTGTTGTTCGGTAGCGTCCGGAGGGTGTTTGGATGCTAGCGCGAACTTATGCGCGAATTGCGCTCCGGAAGAATATTTATGCGATGATAGTGAATGTTGCGATGTTAATTGCGAAGGTCCGGCTGGCGAAACATACTGCCCGACTAATCCGAAAATTGAAACTGTTTCTCCGGATAACGGCGCCGCTAATGTTTGCCGAAACGCTTTGATTACAGCTGATTTTGATCAGAAAATGAATATTCAGAGTTTTAACGGCAATGTAATTATGGTCGGCAATTACGGAGATCAAGTATGTCCGCCCGGCACCGAGTATTTAGCTATTAATCAGCGAGGGATAATTAATAGAGCGTGGAGAGGAGCTAAAAGGATTATTGCTGGAATATTATCTCCGATATTGCCGCAAGCGCGGGCTTTATCTGATAATTTCTGCGCTATTTCAGGGGCTGTAAGCGGTTTTCAAAATTCCGATGATACCACTACTTTAACTTTTTCTCCCAAAGATTTACTTGATGCCGGAATTAAATATTACGCGGTTATTAAAGGAGATAGAGACTTGAATGACGATAATAAAGAAGGAGTTTTAAATTATAATGGAATCGGCATGGCGGATGATTGGCGCGATATTAATGGCACGGATCTTACGATCAGTAATGGCGGAACAGTCGATTTAATTGATAGAACGCTTAACAATAAAGAGTATTATGGGTATGTTTGGTCATTTACCACAATGGATGAACAATCGCCAAACAGCGGGATTTGCAAAATAGATCATGTGAATATCACGCCCGATTCATACTTATTCAATACTACTAATGATGACATAAGCGAGAATGACGCTAATTCGGAAGATAGCAGTTTTGATACGGTGAACGATAGAGATAAAGTGTTTGCCGCTTGGGCAATTTCCGCTGATAATCAGAAATTATCCAAAGTTGCCGGAGTATATGAATGGAATTGGATTTGGAGTTCTGATAATACCGCGATTATAAATTTAGACTCCGTTAATCCTTTTTCAGCGGATAGTTATAGGCAGTTATATGAGGTCCAGCAAGGTATTACCGACGGCAAGGCGGTAATATCGGCCATGGCTGATGTTTCAGGCAGCGCTGAAAATGGAGAAGAAAAATATACAGGCAAAGCTGACGCATGGGTATTTATTTGTAAAAATCCTTGGCCGCCGGTTACCACTAATGGGTTATGGGAGCCGTGGGGAGATTATTTTGTTTGTAATGACGGCAGCGGCAGATGTCCGTCAACCGCGAATTTGGGAGATGCTTGCGGGAATGGCGGAACTTGCGCGCAAAATTGCACAATACCGGAAGCAGGATGCTTTAATGTAAATTATGAATTTTATTATTGCCGCGACGCGGGAAGTGTAGGCACGGCTGATGATTTGCCGGCCATCTTAAGCGGCAGTACGATTATTAGAGGATCATCTACCGCGCAGAATTTATTGAAAGAATTTTACTTTTTGCGCGAAGATACGCCTGATGTTTCCGGTGGAATTGGCTTAGCGGCGGAGGACTTATCTAAAACTACCGAAGGCGTAGTCAAATTAACATGGGCGTCCACGGGAGCGGACGGATATAAAGTTTATTACGGAGGCAGCCCGGGAAATTATAGCGATTATGTGGATGTAGGTAATGTCCTTACTAAGGATATTAGCGGTTTAATCATAGGCAAGACTTATTATTTCGCGGTCACCGCTTATGATAATACCGGCGCGGAAAGCAAATATTCAAACGAAGCAAGTATTACTCCGAAAGACACGACGCCTCCGGCGCCGCCGGCAGGACTGGCGGAAGATAGCGCTTGCGAAGGTAAAATATCAATATCATGGGATGCAAATACGGACGATGCCGTCGGCTATAAAGTTTATTACGGAGTTTTATCTGGGCAATATGGAGATTCTTATGATGTAAAAGGAGCAACAAGCGCGTCTTTAACCGGTTTAACCGACGGACAGACTTATTATATTGCGGTTACGGCTTATGACAGTTATAATAATGAAAGCGTACATTCCAATGAATTGGAAATTAAAATTTTACCAAGTTGTTAATGTATAATTATTATTAATTAAAAGTAAAGGAATTTCAATATTATGCGGAGCATTTGGATAATAATTCGCGGATTATGATTATAAGCGGACGCCTATAATTCTAATGTTCCGAATTATCGCCCGAATGCTTCAAGTAGATAATGTTGTAAATTATTTTAAATTTATGTTTGATGATTTAAAATCACCATCATCCCAGGCGGATAATTCCGAACAGGGAGATGAACAAAAAAATAAGCCAGCCGGCGGAGAAGAAACTGATATTCCAACCGCCCCGAAACAACAAGTGGAGGATATGTTCGCTGAAACAGATAAAACGCATGGCGCCCACTCCGGGTTAGAAGCAGAACAAGGTGAACATTCGGTTAAACCGTCGGTTTTTCAGCCAAAATCGCCGGCTTCTTCCGAAGACATAGTGAGCGGTGAAAATAAGAGTGAAGGCGCGGATCAGTTGTCCGCGGAGGGATCACGGGGCATAAAGCATATTATTAAAAAATATACCGTGCTGGGTATAATAGCTTTGTCCGGGATTGTTATTTTGAGCGGAGGATGGTATGCTTACAATAAGTTTTTCGCGGCGCGTGGCAGCTTGGTTCCGAAAGATAATATAAGTAAAACACAAACGCCTGAATCCAATAAAATAATAACAAAACAACAAAATAGCGCAAAGGATGTTAAAGAGAATAAACAGGCGGTAAAGCCGATAACCAAGCCGTCTGATAAAGACCATGACGGATTATCCGACGCGGAAGAAGCAAAATTGGGGACAAACCCGAATAATGTTGATACCGACGGCGACGGCTTATTTGACCGTGAAGAAGTTAAAGTGTATAAAACCGATCCGCTTAATCCCGATACCGACGGAGATGGATTTTCTGACGGTGATGAAGTAAAAAACGGATATAATCCCAACGGACCGGGTAAATTGTATAAGATAAAAAAATAGTTAATTAGGGCTTAGTGAATAGTAAAAATATACTGCCTTGCGATTTTAAAATAATATAATATTCCTAATCATTAATTTACTAAACAACTAAAGAATGTTTAATATATTAAAGAAAAAAAATAAAAACGAAGAATCAGGATTTGATATTGATAATAAAAAAAGCAAGGAGAAAGATTATAGAAAAGAAATAAATGATAATATTAATGTTTATGTAATGCCTAAGCGTTTTCGTGTTGTTCACAAGCAAAAAAGCCGAGCTAAAACAACGGGTATTTTTATTATTGTCGCTGGAGTTTTATTTTTAATCGCCATATCCGCGTTATTATATTTCTATTTAGTAAAAGAAAAACCGGCGGCAACTGAACCGGCTCCCCCTGTGGCTAATGTTAATATTAAAAAAAATAAAACTCCGATTAAAAAAATAAAAAAAGAAGAAACGCAAAAACCGATTGTTGCTCCGGCAACGGTTGAAAGCCCTAAAAAAAGCTATATGAAAGCAAAAGTTGAATTTGACGGGGTGGCGAATTTTAATGATTTTGAACAAATGATATTAAAGTATGGCAGCGTGAACAGAATAAAAGAATTTACAAAAGAAAAAAAAGAGGTTGAAGGTATGCCAGATTCTTTCAAAAACAATATCGTATCATTGATAATACGGCAATCTATGCCGAAATTAAGCGAAATAAAGGATATAAAAGCAACAATAAAGGGTAATACGGCTATATTATCCGCGGTCACCAATGATTTAAGCAAGAAGGGAACCATTCTTATGGCGCGTGAAAACAATGTTTGGAAATTAGACAGCGAAGGGTGGGAGAATGTAAAAGCAGAAACGAAAAATACCGAAATGAATCCGGTAAAACCGGCGGAGTTTAGCAACGGTTTGGATAGTGATAAAGATGGATTAACCGACAAAGAAGAGAACGCGATTGGAAGCGATTCAAACAATCCTGACAGCGACGGAGACGGTTATTCGGATTTAAGCGAACTTTTAAATTTATATAATCCGGACGGAGAGGGTAAATTAGAAGACAGTCCGGCGATTAAAAAGTATAAAAATAATACTTATGGCTACAGTTTACTTTATCCCGCCGGCTGGCTGATAAATAAAATAGAAGGGGATGATTCCGTTATTTTTAAATCAGGCGATAATTATTTTATTCAAGTTATCGTTCAAAAAAATGTTGATAAACAATCCATAGACGAATGGTATGAGAAGCAATTTAATACAGTTAATATAAATGATTCACAACGAATTTCCGGCGATAAATGGAGTGGAATTAAAAATGACGACGGTCTAACCGTTTATTTGACAGATAATAACTATAACTATATTTACACGATTACTTATAATCTCGGCGATATGAATATCTCGGAGTATGGTAATATTTTTAATATGATGGTTAAAAGTTTTAAAGTTAATTAGTAACTTTTAACGGACAGTTTGCTATAGCGATTTTTTCGGATAATTTAAATAATAAAATTATCCACAGCGCCCCTTTTCACAAAATTATTCCCCCCTTTTATTAGGGGGGGGGTATTAATTTTAAATAACAAATTTTAAATTTTACTCTACGAATTACGCTTGTCCGCTTTGGGCGGGAATGACAAAAGAAAAGGAGTTGGATGGCAAAAAGAGAATAATAATTTTTTAAATAATAATAAAATAAAATATTCGCAATTCGTTAGCGGACTGTTTGCGAACGAGAGTGAGCGGACAGTTTGCGGCTCGGCTCCAAACCCGCAAACTGTCCGTCCCGAAGCGTCGGGGCAAACAGTCCGCGCGGCGATATCACGGAAATAAGCAGATAATCATTTTTCCGCAAAATCACATTATGTATTATACTTTCTACTATGCTTCCAATCCCAATTATTGTTTTTTAACTATTTTGTGATATAATAAAGTTATCCACAATCATTACTCATTATAAAAATATCCCTCAAAAAACCTAAAATTGTAATTAATAATGAAACAAGAAAAAAATATAAAACAAAATATAAAATACTGGCTTGCCGGCTCGGAAAAAGATTTTGACGCCGCCAAAGGCCTCTATAAATTAAAACATTATCCCCAGTGTCTATTTTTCTGCCATTTGAGTTTAGAAAAAATACTAAAAGCAATCGTTGTAAAAAGAATTAAAGATTACGCTCCGTTTATCCATGATTTAAGAAGATTATCAGAGATTGCAGGCGTGGAATTGGATAATGAAAGAAAAAAAATGTTGGATACTATTTTTACTTTTAATATCGCCGGCAGATACGCTGAAGAGAAATTTGATTTTTATAAAATAGACCTGTTGCCTAATAAGCTTCGTAACGAAATTTTCAGATTTTGAGGAAATTTTTTCAAAAATTTTTGAGGGAATATGGCTATATTAGCGAAAAAATTTTTGGAAAAATTTACCAAAATATGGAAATTGCAGTAGGAGCTTATTAGGCAACAGGTCTAATATATAATGATAAAAATTACGCCGATAAATATTTAAAAATAACCAAAAATTTATTGCTATGGCTAAAAAAAGAATTCCTGAAAAAATAAATAAAACAGTAAAAGATTACGCTATCAGATTATCCAAACAAGAAAAATTGCCGATCAGCAAGGTGATTATTTTTGGTTCTTACGCCAAAGGAAGCCAAAGGCAATGGAGCGATATTGATGTTTGCGTAGTTTCCCCTAAATTTAAAGACAGTATTCAGGCATTAAATTATTTATTACAAATTAGGAATGATAAAGAAGTAAAAAGCGGATTAGAGCCGATTGGTTTTTCTATGAATGATTTCAAAAAAAGCAGCCCGCTGATAAATGAAATCCGAAAGACAGGGATTAGGGTTTTTTAAAGTGGATTCAGGGATTTCCCGAATACCCCCTTGCCTGCCCCGCAGAGCGAAGCTCGCGCTGGGGATAAAGGGGGTGGGGGGTTTGATAGCCCTCT
>QIIF01000043.1 GCA_003231075.1 Candidatus Falkowiibacteriota bacterium
CAATTAACGCGAATAATTTGCCGGCCAGAGCTTCTTTGTTTGCATCCGGCTGGGCGACAAAAATTTCACCGGCAGTACCGGCTTTCGCCCCCGGAGTTAGAATTAATTGCGCTATTTTTGTGTGCATAAAATCAGTTGAAATTTATAGTAAAGAAATTTTAGTGTTATTTAGGTTATTTTGATAATAATTTGTATATTCGGATTATAAGCGGACGCGTATAATTCGAATGGCCCGAATTACCGTTTTAATACCCTAAATAGAGAATATTGAAGATTAGTTTAGTATGAGAGAGATTAACTAACTTTAGTATTATTTATCAATATTCCCAAATTCCCAATATTTAATTTTCAATTTCAATAACTTTGACTAATCGTATTATATATTATACTATAAAAAGAAAGAAATGTTAAGCCTATGGCTTTTAACTTATAGCGTTACGCGTTATGAGTTACGAGTTACGCGTTACGCGTATATATGTTAGGACAATTATTCGGTTCAAATTCCAGAGTGCAAATATTAAAACTATTTCTTTTTAATCCGGAAGAAAAATATTATATCAGGCAATTGGCGCGCCGCCTTAAATTGCAGGTTAATTCTGTCCGGCGGGAATTGGATAATTTAGAAAAATTTGGAATATTGGTTTCCGGCGCTAATATAGGCGCGGAGGAAATTGACGGTGATTATTCCGTCGTAGAGACGCGCCGCGGCGCGTCTCTACGGCGCGGCCGGATCTCTCGCGCTAAAGCTTCGGCGGACAGGCAGGAAAAAAAGTATTATAAAGCCAACGCCGATTTTGTTTTGTATGAAGAAATAAAATCTTTAATTATTAAAGCGCAGATTTTGTACGGGCGCGATTTTATTGATAAGCTAAAAAACGCCGGAAATATTAAATTGTTGATTATGACCGGCAAGTTTGTTAATGAGCCGGATTTTCCGATTGACTTGCTGATTGTCGGCCGTTTTAATAAGATTAAATTATTAAGATTAATAAAAGAGCTGGAAAGAGAGCTGGGAAGGGAAGTGAATTTCACCGTAATGGATACCAAGGAATTTAAATATAGAAGAGATATAACGGATGTATTTTTATACAATATTTTAGAAGGAAAAAATATCATAGCGGTTGATGAAATGTGATTTAAGCGGACAGTTTATTAAGTAGAAAGTTTTTAAAGTTTATCAAGTTCTTAAAGTTTTTTATTGCGGTTAAGTTGTTGGTTGCGGAGCTCCTGCTCCGTGACATTCCTCCCGTATTACATTGAAGGGATCCGAAGGAGCTGAAGCTCCATCGTCAACGGTTAGCGAGAAATCCGACTTAAAAGCCGGTAGAAGATTAATTTTATCGCGGCAGAATTAAGGTGTTGCTAAAAATAAAAATTTAAGTTATTTTTTAAGTATGGGTAATTTAGATAAATTTCAAATTGAGCCGGATGAGGCAGGGCGAAGCCAGGAGCGGGGGGTTGATTTGGATGAAATTTCCATGGAATACGCGGAAAAAATTCGCGAGTTTTTGGCTGAGGAAAAAAAGAATAAAACAGATATTCATTTAAGCAAGATAAATCCGGAAGAATTAACTTATGAAGACTTGATGATTTATGATAAGTTTATCAAGGGCAGTTTGAAAGAAGAAGAGTTAAAAGAATATCGTTTTCGTTTGCAAAATTATTTTAATAAATTAAAAGAGGAAAAAGAAAAAAATGGCGAGACTTATAATTTTTTAAATATCGCCGACCATTCCAGATCAAATATAATGGCTATGGTTTGGCACCGGTTTGAATGCCGAAAAATCAATGAAAAATTAGCGAAAAGAGGAATAGATATTAAAAATACATAAAATGCAGGCGTAAATAAACGCTTCATAATTTAACGATTTATGATATTACATATTAATACAACAGAGAAGGATAAGATTGAGGTTGTTTTGAAGGGTGATAATGGATTGATGGCGCGAAAAAAGGTTTCCGCGCGTTTTACTCAAGCGGAGAAGCTTTTACCTTTGATTGATAAGATTTTACGGGAGAATAAATTCGGGTTAAAGGATATTAAGCTGATAAAGGTTAATAATGACGGGGGATCGTTTACTGCTTTGCGTATCGGCGCGGTAACGGCAAACGCGCTCGGGTATGCCTTAAAAATTCCGGCAGCGTCGGAATCCGGAATTGGGGATTTGAAATTTGGAAGAAAAAAATTTAGTATTGTTGAGCCGATGTATGATAAGGAGCCGAACATAACTGTTAAAAATAAATAATCCCCCCCCAACCCCCTTTATCAAGGGGGCGCTACTTACTGTGGATGAAGTGTTGAAAACTTAGCATCGTAAGCGTTAATTTAATAAAACTTTATTTAAAAAAACCTACTTATCAACAAGCAGGTTTTTTTTGTTGTTTAAAATGCTTGTTTTTATTGGTTTTACGGTGGGTATCGCTAATTGACATTTGGGTAAAAGTGGTGTATAATTATAGTAGATTGGTGAAAAGTGGGGAATGGTGTGGATTATTAATTTTTCAATGATAATTATTTAATTCACTGTATTCATAATTCATAATTCATAATTATAAAATGTTCATCGGTGAATATAAACACAATATAGATAATAAAGGGCGGATGGCAGTGCCGGTCAAGTTTCGCAAGCTGTTAAAAAGCGGAGCGGTTGTCACTAGGGGATTGGATAACTGCCTTTTTTTATACCCTAAAAAAGAATGGGAAGTAATTGCGAAAAAATTATCAAATTTACCGATTAGCCAGGCAAAGGCGCGCGCCATGGCGCGTTTAATGCTGGCGGGAGCCATGGATGTTGATTTTGATAATCAGGGGAGGATAAATCTTCCGGAATATTTAAGAAAGTTTGCTTCGCTTAAAAAGAAAGCGATTGTCGCCGGACTTTATGACCGGCTGGAAATTTGGGATGAAGCAAGTTGGAATAAATTTAAAACAGGAGCGGAGAAAGAGAGCGCCAGCATTGCCGAGGCGCTGGGGGAGCTGGGAGTGTAGAGAAAGAATTATGAATTATGATTAAAAGATTGGCAACTTTCCACTTTCCACTTTCCACTTTCCACTTTCCACTTTCCACTTTCCACTTTCCACTTTCCACTTTCCACTTTCCACTTTCTACTTTCTACTTTATAAACTTGATAAACTATCTACTTTATGACATTAAATGTTCAATGTAAAAATGCTAATCAATTAAAGAAGCAGAATGTTAGGGTAAAGATTGTAAAGGCGCCTTTGGTTGATACGAGGATTTTAAGGAGTGTTATATTGCAAAGGGCTCAAGCGGTTGTTATTTAGCTTGTAGCTTTTAGCTTTTAGAAGATGAAATATCAACATATACCAGTAATGCTTGGGGAGGTTATAGAGTATTTGGACCCGAAACCCGGGCAAAATATTATTGATTGCACTTTAGGGGGAGGGGGATATACGGTGGAAATTGCCGAAAGAATCGGAAAAAAAGGGAAAATACTTGCTATTGATTTAGATAAAATGGCGATAAATAATTTAGAATTTAGAATTAAGAATTTAGAATTAAACATAAAATCAGTTTGCGGAAATTTTAAGGATTTGCAAAAAATCGTTAGCAATGAATTCAAAGAGAAGGAAGTGAAATTTAGAGGGATTGTATTTGATTTGGGCTTATCAAGCGCTCAACTCCAAGATAAAAGCAGAGGATTTGCTTTTCAGATGGATGCTCCGCTGATAATGGAATTTGGAATCTGGAATGCGGAATCGGGGATGGAAAGAACCGGAGATATTGTTAATAAATGGCGGCAGGAAGATTTGGAAAAAATTATTAGAGAGTATGGGGAAGAGAGATTTGCGGGAAGAATCGCGAGAGGCATTGTTGAGCGCCGAAAGCAAGAGCCGATTAAGACGACAGGAGAGCTGGTTGAGGCGATTGGCGGTGTCGTGCCGGCAGCTTACAAGCGAAATCATCATCGCGGCGGGATAAGGAAAATTCATTTTGCCACTCGGACTTTTCAAGCGCTAAGAATTGCCACCAATAGGGAATTGGAAAATTTGGAACAAGCTTTGCCGCAGGCGGTTGATTTATTGGCTCCGGGCGGCCGCGTGGCGGTTGTTTCTTTCCATAGCTTGGAGGATAGAATTGTTAAGCGATTTTTTAAAAAAGAAAGCAAGGATTGTTTATGTCCGCCCACTCTGCCGATTTGCCAATGCGGGCATAAGGCGCGATTGAAAATATTAACGCGCAAAGTAATTAAACCGACAGAAGAAGAGGTTGAAAATAATCCGCGGGCGCGAAGCGCGAAATTAAGAGTAGCGGAGAAGGTGTGAGACAGCAGTTTAAAAGCGTAAAGTTTGAAAACCAAATATCAAAATGACAAATTAAAATTTAAAAATTTTGCATTTTACACTGTCATTTTACATTTTGATTTTTACATTTTTAATTTTTTTATGCCAAACAAAAATAAAAAATTCAATATTAAGATATTTAACCGAATTTTATGCGTTTTAATTATTATATTAGGCGTATATCATATCGCCGGTATAAATGATTTAACCGTGAAAGGTTTTGAGCTGCAAAAACTTAAATTAAAATCAATGGAAATTAAAGATAATAACAATAATCTTGAATCGCAAATAATGTCTTTAGGATCTTATAATAATTTAAGAGAAAGAATCGCGTCGTTAAATATGGTATCCGCCGAAAAGGTTGAATATATTTCCGGAGCGTCTTCATTTGTCGCTAAGAGATAGAAATCTGAAATTAGTAATTTAAAATTTGGAAATTATAAACTAGTATATTTTTAAATAGCCCAAATTTTTCCCTTTAATTCAGAGGATAAGCCAATTTCCCATTACTCTTATGAAACTATGGAAAAACAATAAAAAACGGGAAAATAATATTTATAGCAATAATCGCATTAATTTAATAGCAGCGATTATTTTTTTATTGGGCGCGAGTATTTTATGGAGATTGTATGATTTACAAGTTATAAAATATAATTTATACGCGGCCAAGGCAACAGGACAGTATCTTTCTTACAGTGTTTTAAAACCGGAGCGGGGAAAAATTTTTATTCAAGACAGTGGCGGCGATAATGAAAAACTTTATCCGTTTGCCACCAATAAAGATTTCGCCTTGGTATATACGGTGCCTAAAGATGTTAAAAATCCGGAATACACGGCAGAGGCATTATACGAGGTGTTTAAAAAAGAGGGAATTGAAAAAGAGGTGGGAGAATTAATGAAAAAGGAAGATGAGAGCCGTTTAAAAAAAGAATTGGCGTATTTGTCAAATAAAAATTTGCCATCCGAAGAAAAAAAAAGCAAAGAAGAGGAAATAATTAAAACGCATAAAGCGCTTATAAAAGATCCTGAATATTTGGAATTAAAAAATATTAAACGGGAAAAGGAAATTGAATCAAGAAAAAAAGCGGTTATAGATAAATATTTAAAAAGCTTAACCAAAAGCAATGATCCTTATGAGCCGATTGAAAAAAAGGTAAGTGAAGGTAATTTAAAGAAATTGTATTCCATTTTAGCGCCATCGGCGTTTGCCGCTAATAATTTTATTGACCGAGAAAGCGGAGTTGATTTTAAGATCGTAAACAATGCGTCGGATAAAAAATCAGTAATCGGCGGATGGCGGCTGCCAATGGGTAAATTGGATATAAAAGGCGATTCCGTGTTTTATCAAATAAAAGATGGAACAAAAAAAAAGCTAAGATTGAACGGAATCGCGTTTATGCTTAAGTTGGGTAGATATTATCCGGAAAATAATATCGGATCGCATATTTTGGGTTTTGTCGGCTATGCCGGCGATGGTGGCGAAGAACGCGGCCGGTATGGGCTGGAAGGTTTTTTTAATGATGAGCTTTCCGGGAAATCCGGATCAATTAAAATCGGCCGCGGCGCCGGCGGTGATTTAATAATAATCAATGATCGCGAATACCAAAAACCTATAGATGGAAGCGATATAATTTTGACCGTCAATAAAACTATTCAGTTTACGGCCTGCAGCGAGCTTAATAAAACCGCTTCAAAATACGATGCTGACGGCGGCACCATTATTATTATGGAGCCGCGGACAGGGGCAATACTCGCTATGTGTTCTTGGCCGGATTATGATCCGAATAATTACAATAAAGTAGAAAATATTAATGTTTATAATAATCCGGCTATTTTTTCCGAATATGAGCCCGGTTCTATTTTTAAATCCATAACTATGGCGGCCGCTTTGGACAGCGGAAAAGTGACTCCGGAAACTGTTTACAAAGATAACGGGGAAATTATGATAAAAGGATGGCCTAAACCGATTAGAAATTCAGATTATGAAACACATGGCGGCTGGGGCGTCGTAAGTATGAATATTGTTTTAGCGGAGTCGTTAAATACGGGAGCTATTTTTGCCATGCGGCAAATAGGAGCTGATGTTTTCGCGAGATATGTCAAAGATTTTGGATTTGGAGAAAAAAGCGGCATTGAATTAGAAACGGAGAGCGCGGGAGATATCCGTAATTTACTGGCAAAAAGAATTAAGCCGGTTGACGCGGCCGTGGCGTCTTTCGGGCAAGGAATAACAGTGACGCCGCTGCAGATGACCGTAGCTTACGCGGCGATAGCAAATGGAGGAATTCTAATGAAACCGTATTTAGCGCGCGAGATTATCCATCCTGACGGCGTTAAGTATATAACCCAGCCAAAGCAAGTTAAACGCGTGATTTCGGAGCGCGCCGCTACATTGCTTTCAGGAATGTTGGTGAATGTTGTTGAAAATGGGCATGCTAAAAGAGCGGCTGTGAGTGGATATTATGTTGCCGGCAAAACCGGAACAGCGCAAGTGGCGGCAACTCATAAAAAAGGTTATAGCGATAAAACAATCCATACCTTTGTCGGTTTCGCCCCGGTTGAAGATCCAAAATTTGTTATGCTCGTAAAATTAGACAATCCTAAAGGAGTTAAATATTCCGCTTCTTCCGCCGCTCCCTTATTTGGAAAAATCGCTGAATTCTTGTTAAATTATTTAGAAGTGCCGAAAGAGCGATAACGGCATCCATAATAAAGGGCGAATGCCATTCGTTGCTGCGGGGCGGATGAAGCGGATTGTTTGCGGGTTAAACCGATATATTGAATAATTAATGGAAAAATGGTATGATTGGGATATGAAGAAACTTATTCAATTTAAATTGAAGTTTTTGGCAAAAGCGATTCTATCCAAGTATAAGCTGGAAATTATCGGTATTACCGGCAGTGTCGGCAAAACCGGCGCGAAAGAGGCGGTATATGCCGTTTTTTCGTATAAATTTAACGCGCGCAGGATTTGTTTAATTAAAAGTTCGCAAAAAATGAGAATTTAAAAAATATGTCTAAAAAATTATTTATAATAGAAGATGACGCCAATATCTTGTATGGCTTGCGGGCTAAATTCAGTATTGGCGGTTTTCAAGTTGAAATTGATATGGGCGTAGGCGGTGTTGAGGAAATTTTGAATAAAATAAAAAGTTTTAATCCTGATTTTATTATTCTTGATTTAATGTTGCCGAAAGTGGACGGGTTTTCAGTTTTAAGCGGCGTAAAAGCGGAAAATGGACTCGAGAAAACTCCGGTTTTGATTTTTACTAATTTAAGCGATGAAGACAGCCGCGCCAGGAGTAAGAATTTGGGCGCTGATTATTATTTTATTAAAAATGATTTTATTATTGATGAATTTGTGAAAAAAGTGGAAAAGATTATTAGCAATAGATTAAAAATTAAAAATTAAAAAAATTATGGCAGTGAAAAAAAATTTAAAAATTTTGATTATATTAGTTATAATAGCAGCCGCCGCCGGCGGTTGGTATTTGATTTCCGGAAAAAAAGAAAAAGCTGAATATGTTGCGGCCAGGGTCGCGCGCGCGTCTTTGGTTCAAACTGTTAGCGATACGGGCGCGGTTAAAGCGGATTCAAATCTTGACCTAAATTTTTTAAATAATGGCAAAATAGCCAAGATTTTTGTTAAAGAGGGCGATAAAGTTGTTGAGGGGCAAATATTGGCCGAATTGGACTATAGCGCTTTGTCCATTAAAAAAAAAGAAGCGCAAGCTAAATTAAACAAACTTATCGCCGGCGCTTCGCGAGAGAATATCGCCGTTAAACGAGCGAATGTTGACCATGCTTACACCGCTTATTTATCCGCTCAAGACGAGTTGGGAAAAATTAAAAATGTAGTGGATGAAAAAATTACTCAAGCTCAAAAAACTTTTGACGATTTGACAAAAAATTCTCCGAGTGATGTTACTATTTATGAGCAAGCGGTTGAATCCGCTGTAATCAATTTAAATAATGTTAAAAAAACTTATTCGCAATCAGTCAGCAATAAAGCAAATAACGCGTTAACCGTTATTGAATCCGGATTGACGGACGCGGATACGGCATTGGATAAAGTAAATACGGTGTTAACCGATAATGACGCCAAAGATGTTTTAAGCGTAAAAAATACGGATTATTTGGCAAGCGTAAAAGACACCCGCGATGAAGCGCTTGTGTTATTGATCGCCGCGAATAACAGTTTAACCGCGGCAAAAGCGGATAAAACTGAAATTAATATCAACAAGGCCATACAGGATGCCCAGGCGGTTTTTAATAAAACTTTTGAAAGTTTGAATTTTTGTTTTGATGCTTTGGGAAGCACAATTACAAGTTCTAATTTTATTCAAGCGGATTTAGACGCTTTTAAATCCGGTATTAATGCTGAGTTAACGACAATTTCCGCGAGTATTTCCGCGGCGCAAACGGCCGAGCAAAATTTAACCGGAGCGCGGATTGCTTATAGCGCGAATGTTTCTAACGCGGAAGAAGCATTGGCGAAAGCGCGGGTTGATTTGGACAACGCGATAATTAACGCGCGCAACGCGTTAAATTCCGCTAAAATTTCCGGAGACCGGCAAATAACAGTTGCCGAAGCCAATATCAAAACAACTAAAAAATTATTGGAAGTCGCCAAAGCGCAGTTAGCTATGATTAAAGCTCCGGCGCGGAATGAAGACATAGTTTTAGCCCAAGCCGCGCTTGATTCCGTTAAAAAACAAATTGAAAACAGTATAATAAAAGCGCCGATTAATGGCGTGGTCACTAAAGTTAATTACGAGGCGGGAGAACAGGCATCCGCCGGCAAGCCGGCATTTTCCATGGTGGGCGAGAATAATTTCAGGGTGGATGTTGATATTTCCGAGTCTGATATCGCCAAAGTGCGTATTGGCAATCCGGTAGAAATTACTTTGGACGCGTTTGGAGATGATGTAAAGTTTTCCGGCAAGGTTTATTTTATAGAGCCGGCGGCAACGGTTATTCAGGATGTTATTTATTACAGAGTAAAAATAAAGTTTATCGGCGAAAAACAATTGACGCGGAAAATTAAGCCCGGAATGACGGCCAATGTTGTTATTACCACCATGGAAAAGAAAAATATTTTGACAATGCCCGGCCGCGCGGTTACGCGGAAAAATGGGGGCAAATACGCAAGAGTTTTGGTAAATGGGCGAATTCGCGAGATGCCGGTTAAAATAGGGTTGCGGGGCGATGAGGGGGTGGTTGAAGTTTTAGCGGGCGTGAAAGAAGGGGATAAGGTAGTGACTTTTATTAAAAATAAGAAGTAGTTGATTGTGGCATAGTTGTTTAGTAATTCTGCGGCGGTTCCATTTTTGACATTATACTCAATTATTATATCAATAGCCAGATAGCTTTAAATTTTGGTTTTTGAATCTTTAGTTTCGCGCGATGCCAACTCCTTTAATACAAATAAAAAATATTCATAAAATATACGATAGCGGCGGCGTGAAAACGCATGTTATCAAGGGCGTGTCTTTTGATATTGAAAAAGGGGAATTTGTGGCGATTACGGGGCCTTCGGGATCGGGAAAATCCACGCTAATGCATATTTTGGGACTTTTGGATCGGGCGACAAGCGGGAATTATATTTTGGAAGGCCGTGATGTGTCAAAACTGGAAGATGATGAATTGGCGCGATTGCGCAACGAGAAGATCGGGTTTGTTTTTCAGGCGTTTAACCTGCTCGCGCGGACTACTGTTTTGGAGAATGTGAAATTGCCGTTGACCTATTCAAAAAAATTATCCCAACCCTCATTTGCAAAGGGAGGAAATAATAAAAATTCCGCGCGCTCCGTTGATATTGGAGGTCGGGGAAATTGGATGAACAAACAAGCTAAAGAAGTTTTGGAAAGCGTGGGGCTGGGGCATCGGTTGGATTATTTTACCAACCAGATATCAGGCGGGGAAAGGCAGAGGGTAGCTATTGCCCGCGCGTTAGTAAATAATCCGGCGGTTATTTTCGCGGATGAGCCGACCGGCAATTTGGATTCTAAATCCGGCGCTCAAATTATGAAAATTTTAACGGATCTCAATAAAAAAGGCCATACAATTATTCTGGTGACGCACGAGGATGATATTGCTAAGTACGCGAGGAGAATTATCAGGGTTAGGGATGGAGAAATTGTTGAATAAATTCTAAATTATAATACCTAATTTCTAATAAAGGCCTAATGTTAAAATGTCTAATATTTAATTCATTATTTTATAATTAGGCATTGGGGTTTTATTATAATTTAGAAATTATAATTTAGAAATTTATTTTATGTTAAGCCCTATTAAACAATCCATCCGCGCCTCAACATCCGCTCTTCTATCTAATAAAGTTAGAAGTTTTTTAACTATGCTCGGCATTATTATCGGCGTCGGGGCGGTTATCGTGATAATGTCCGTAGGAGCGGGAGCGCAAAGTTTGATTTTGGGGCAAATTAAAAATTTAGGAACTAATTTAATCGGAGTATTGCCGGGCAAAGCCGATGATAACGGCCCCCCCGCGTCCGCCATGGGCATTGTTATCACCACTTTGACTTATGACGATATGCTGGCTTTGCGCGATAAAAAAAATGTGCCGCATATTGTGGACGCGGTCGGCTACACCAAGGGCGCCGGGACGGTAAGCTGGGGAGCTAATTCCTATGACACGAATTTGAGCGGCGCCACCGCCGGTTATTTGGATGTTGAAAACGCTGAAGTGGAGAAAGGAAGGTTTTTTACCGAAGAAGAAGAAAAAAATATGGCGCGAGTGGCGGTGTTGGGCAGTACGGTCAAGAAAGAATTGTTCGGCGATTCGGACGCGATAGGGCAAAAAATAAAAATAAAAAAACATGTGTTTGAAGTAATCGGAGTAATGGCGGAACGGGGGGTGGTGGCTTTTCAAGATTATGATGATCAGGTTTTTTTGCCGATTAAAACTATGCAAAAATTAATTGCCGGCGTAAATTATCTTGGCATTATCAGGGCTAAAGTGGATAAAAAAGAGAATGTTGAGCAAACCATACGCGATGTGGAAGCAACATTGAGGGAGCGGCACAACATAACCGATTCCAGCGGCAAGAATGATGATTTTACCGTCCGCAGTTTGGCGGAAGCGTTAAATATGATTACTAAAATTACGGATGCTTTAAAATATTTTCTGGCGGCTATGGCGGCTTTATCGTTATTAGTCGGCGGTATCGGCATTATGAATATAATGCTTGTCAGCGTTACGGAGCGGACGCGGGAAATCGGTTTGCGCAAAGCCGTAGGAGCGAATAATTTTGATATTATGAGCCAATTTTTAATGGAAGCGGTTATCATTACTTTAATCGGCGGCGTTATCGGCATAATAGTCGGAGTAATTATTTCTTACGCTATCGCGGCGGCGGCAAATTTTTTCGGATATGATTGGGCTTTTATTATTTCGCCGATATCCGTTGTCTTGGCGGTATCCGTCGCCGGTATTATCGGGTTGATTTTTGGAATATATCCGGCGCGGAAAGCGAGCCGGCTTGAGCCGATGGAAGCATTGAGGTATGAATAATTTTTGAATTTTATAATTTTATAATTTTTAAAT
>QIIF01000191.1 GCA_003231075.1 Candidatus Falkowiibacteriota bacterium
GAGACATGCCTGTTTTGAATTTAATTAAGGAGCGGTTTATTAAAGAGAAGCCGTTAAAAGGCAAAAGGATTTCCGCTTGTTTGCATGTGACAGCTGAAACCGCCAATTTGGTTAGGACAATGGAGGAGGGCGGAGCGGAAGTTTTATTATGCGCGTCCAATCCCCTGTCAACGCAGGACGATGTGGCGGCCTCTTTGGTAAAAGATTATAAAATTAATGTATTCGCGATTCACGGAGAAGACAGGAACACATATTATTCTCATTTAAAAACGGCAATAGAATTTAAGCCGAATGTGACGATGGATGACGGCGCGGATCTGCTTCATTTGCTTCATACGGAATATAAAGACGCCGCGCGAAATATTTTAGGGAGTATGGAGGAAACAACAACTGGCGTGATAAGATTAAAGGCCTTGGAAAAAGAGGGCAGGTTAAAAGTGCCTATCGTCGCCGTTAACGACGCGAAAACCAAGAATATGTTTGACAATAGATACGGCACGGGGCAGTCAACGCTTGACGGCATTATCAGGGCGACTGATATTTTGATTGCCGGAAAAAATATAGTCGTTGCCGGCTACGGATGGTGCGGGCGCGGCTTTGCTATGCGGGCGCGCGGGATGGGGGCAAAAGTTATAGTCACCGAAATTGATCAAATAAAAGCTTTGGAGGCGGCGATGGACGGATTTAATGTAATGCCTATGCGTGAAGCCGCTAAAATTGGAGATTTGTTCTGCACATTAACGGGAGATATTCATGTAATAAGAGAAGAGCATTTTCACTTAATGAAAAACGGGGCGATGGTTTGCAATTCGGGGCATTTTGATGTTGAAATTGATATTAAGGGGCTTAAAAAAATATCAAAGTCCGTTAAAAAGAATGTCAGAAATAATGTTGATGAGTACATATTAAAAGCTCCGCGGATATTGGGTGTTGGGGGATTAAAAAGTATTTATGTTTTAGGCGAGGGACGATTGATTAATTTAGCGGCCGCCGAGGGGCATCCGGCTTCGGTGATGGATATGAGTTTTTCCACGCAAGTGCTGGCGACGGAACATGTCGTAAAAAATTATAAAAAATTAGAAAATAAAGTATATAATGTGTCGGAGGAAATTGAAAATTGGATAGCGAAATTAAAATTAAAATCAATGGGGATTGGCATTGATAAATTAACCCCGGAGCAGAAGAAATATTTGGAGTCGTGGGAACTGGGCACTTAATAATTTTTAATTTTGTAATTTTTAATTTTTAAATAATGTTTAAATTTTTAATGAATTAATTAAAACATGACTTACGATTTAGAAGAGAGAACAGCTAAATTTGGAGAAGATATTATTAAATTTTGCAGATTAATTGAAACGGACATTATAATCCATCCGCTAATAACACAGTTAATCAGATCAGCAACTAGTGTGGGCGCTAATTATATGGAGGCAAATCAGGCAAGTTCAAAAAAAGATTTTAAGAATAAAATAAGAATTTGCCAAAAAGAAGCCAATGAAACAAAACACTGGTTGCGTATGATGGCTAACGCTTCGCCGGACAGAAAACAAGAGTGTAGAAAATTATGGGAAGAATCTCATGAATTAACATTAATATTCGCAAAAATTTCCAAAAGTTCCAATGAATTAAAAAATTAAAGCATTAAAAATTATTTAAAAATTAAAAATTACAAAAACTATGTTAAAAAATATTAGATTAATTACATCGGAGTCCGTCACCGAGGGGCATCCGGATAAGGTTTGCGACCGGATTAGCGATGAAATATTGGATGAAATGTTGAAGCAGGATCCGGACAGCCGCGCCGGCATTGAGTGCTTTAGCACAACCGGCTTGGTTATCGTCGGCGGAGAAGCCAAGACAAAATCGTATGTTAATGTGGATCATATTGTTAGAAACGCGTTAAGAGATATAGGATATAATAAACAGGAGTATGGATTTTGCTGTGACGATGTCGGGGTAATGGTAACTCTGCATGAGCAAAGCCCGGATATTGCCCAAGGAGTTATTGAAGGCGAGGGGGAATACAAAGAACAAGGGGCGGGCGATCAGGGACTGATGATCGGTTATGCCGTGAACGAAACTCCGGAGTTGATGCCTTTGCCGATAGTGCTCGCCCATAAGCTTACCAAAAAATTGGCGCGAGCGCGAAAAGACGGTATCTTGCCGTATTTAAGGCCTGACGGCAAAAGCCAAGTGACTGTTGAATATCATAATGGAAAAGCTAAAAGAGTTGAAACGGTCGTGGTTTCTTCCCACCACAGCGACAAGGTTGATATGAAAAAATTGCGGGCGGATATCAGGGAAAAAGTAATTGAACCGGTTTTGGGAGATTTAATTGACAAAGACACGAAATTTTTTATTAATCCGACCGGCAAGTTCATTTTGGGCGGACCGCCGGCGGACGCGGGGCTGACGGGCAGGAAAATTATTATTGACACATACGGAGGAGCGGTGGCGCACGGCGGAGGAGCGTTTTCCGGCAAGGACGCGTCAAAGGTAGATAGGAGCGGAGCGTATATGGCAAGATATGTTGCTAAGAACATTGTGTCCGCCGGATTGGCGGATAAGTGCCAGCTGCAAGTGGCGTACGCTATCGGCGTTGCCGAACCGGTGGGCGTATATATAGATACTTTTGACACCAATAAAATAGAAGAGGATAAAATAGTGGAACTTATAAAAAAACATTTTGACTTCAGGCCCAAGGAAATTATAAAAAAATTGGATTTAAAAAGGCCGATTTATAAAAAAACATCCGCCTACGGGCATTTTGGGCGCGATGACAAGGATTTTATTTGGGAAAATACCGACAAGGCGGATGATTTAAAAAAAGAGGCGGGGCTGTAAATAATTAAGATGGCAAGGAAACAGTTAGAATTTTTAAATTCTAAATCTCAAATCCCAAATTCTAAATAAATCCAAAATAAAAATTACCAAAATTCAAAACATATAGTTTTATTATTTGGATTTTGAAAATTATAATTTGTTTAGGATTTAGAACTTAGATTTTATAATTTCTTATTCTAATCGTCTGTTTGCGTGTAATTATGTTTACGGGAATAATTAAAAAAACAGGGGAAATCAGTAAAATAGAAAAAACCGGCAATAAAATTTATTTTACCATAAAAACAAGCGATTTTTTGCGGGATGTTAAAATCGGCGAGAGCGTTTCTTGCGACGGCGTATGCTTGACCGTCATTAAAAAAATAAAAGACAGTTTTAAAGTTGAATTAATGCCGGAGACTTTGAGAATGACAAAATTTAGGCATGCTAAAGCCGGCGATTTGATTAATTTGGAGCTGGCTTTAAAAATGGGAGAGCGGATTGACGGGCATTTTGTGATGGGGCATATTGACGGAACAGGTGTTGTTAAAAAAATAATTAACGAAGGCGGGTTTAAAACTTTAGCAATAAAAATTCATAGAAAATTAATTAAATATATAGCTTATAAGGGATCCGCCGCTGTTAATGGGGTCAGCTTGACTGTTTCCGGCGCGGGAAAGGATTGGTTTAAAATTAGTTTAATTACCCATACATTGGAAAATACGAACTTATCAGAATTAAAAAAGGGAGATGAGGTTAATATTGAAGTTGATATGATGGCGAGATACATAATAAATTCAAAATGTAAAAATTGAAAATAAATAAATCAAAAAATAATTTTAATACATAAATAATGCGAAATAATAAGTTTAAACAATTGAACGGTAAAAATTTAAAAATTGCCATAACGCAAGCGAGGTTTAACCAAAAAATTACCGATGGTTTGCTTAACGGCGCGCTTAAGGCGTTAAAAGAGTCCGGCATTCAAGATAAGAATATTAAAGTTTTTCAAGTTCCCGGATCTTTTGAAATTCCGGTATTCTGCCAGAGTTTAGCCAAATCAAAAAAATTTGACGGCATAATAACCATCGGAGCGGTCATTCAAGGGCAGACCGCTCATTTTGAATATATTTCCAAAGCGGTTACGGACGGCATAATAAGAGTTTCGCTTGATTATAATTTGCCGGTTGCTTTTGGCGTTATTACTGTTTATAATATAAAACAAGCGCAAAAAAGATCAGGAAGCGATAAAGGCAACAAGGGCTATGAAGCGGCAATGGCCTTGGTGGAGTTAATAACAGAAATAAATAAAATAAAATAATTTCGTATTCGCTTTATGTTAATTTTTAAAGCAAAAGCCGTGAAAGGCAAAGGCAGAGGGAAAAAAATCGGATACCCGACAATCAATTTAGACCCCGTAAATTTCAATATTGATTACGGGGTTTATTTAGTTAACGCTTTAGTTAACGGAAAAAGATATAAAGGATTATTGCATTTCGGGCCAAAAAAGACATTTAATGAAGGTGTTTCCGCCGAAGTCCATCTTATTGATTTTAATTTGGTAGTTTCTTCCAAAAATGTTATAATAGAAATAGTTAAGCGAATTAGGGGTATAAAGAAATTTAAAGATGTTGATGAGTTGAAAAAACAGATTAATAAGGATATAAAAATTGAAAATTGAATATTGAATTTAGAATTAAGGAAGTTAGATAAAAATATTCTAAATTCTAAATTCTAAGTTCTAAGTTCTAAAATGTTTGACTATTTGCAAAAATATAATAAGATGCCTAAAGAGTTGAGGGATAAGATGTCCAGTCCGGCAGTAATTTCGGCTATTGAAGAGATTGAAAAAAAGTATGGGGTTGGTCTGGCGGCAACCGTTATGAAGGTGATGGTGAAAGACATTAATGATATGGTTGGATATTTTATGCGGGAGTTTAAGTTGAGCGAAGAGAGAAGCAGAGCATTATCAGATGAACTGAACAAGAGGGTATTCGCTTCCGTATCAGATTATTTAGGGTTTGGACAAGCAATCGGAGAAAAGCGGATTTTTCCGTCCGGTGAGAACGGCGGCCAGCTGGTAAAAGCGGAAATGAAGCGAGAATCGCCTGCGGTATTTTCCGCTGTTAGCCATGATTTATTATTTTCACCGGAAGACCAAAAAGAAATCGGAGAGTTGGCGAAAAAAGTCGGCGATTACGCGAAAAGCACTTCCCGTCCCGCGGAAACCGATGAAAATCTTGAACAAATTATCAAAAATACGCGGATTAATTTCCCAAGCGAAGATCTTGCCGAACGGTTTAAGCGAATTTTAAAAATTTATCTTCGCGGCATAAGAGATAGAATAGAAACAAAACAGACGCTCATAAAGCCGATTGAATCCGGCGGATTGGGTATTGATGATGAAACGGCGGGAAATATTTTGTCAATCGCGGATGGAAATTTAAAAAGTTTAAATAAAAATGTTATTATAAAAAAACCGCGTAAAATTAATGTAGAAGAAGATGAAATAGAATCAGCGATTAAATATAAAGAAGCAAAAGCGCGAAACATGAATCAAGTAAAAGAAATTGGGCCGCGAGATGTTGAATATGATTTTGTATCAGCGGGAAAAAATAAAAAAGAATTGTTAAAATTTGATACGGCGCATGAATTGGCGCCTCCGGCTCCGGCAATAGCCAATAAGCCGGCGGCTGAATCGTTAAACGCGAACATTGAAAAACACCCTGACGCTTTATTGAGCGCGGAGCCGAAAAAAAGTTTTAAAAAATCAGCCAAAAGCATATTGCCTAAATTTTTTAAAAAAAGAAAAATGCTGATTATGCCGGACACAAACGCCAAGCCACCGGTGAAGCCGGCAATTTCCGCTTTGCCGCAATTCCGTAATTTTGTAAAAACAGGGCAAAGCGGAAAAATTAAAATGGAAGATGTTAAATTTCAGCCGAAAATAATGGGACCGATTGACGAATTAAGATATATGCAATTAATTGATTTTCGCCGCCTTGACGCAGATCCGTTAAAAGCGGCGGAAAAAATAAAAGATAAAATATCTTTGCTTGACAGTGAATATAGTAAAAGATTGGAAGGAATTAAGGCATGGCGGTTAAGTCCGGTTAACCGTCTTTATTTAAAAATGGGCGCGTCCGGCATTAGCCGTAAGACGCCGATTGATGCTATAATAGAAGAAAGAAAGTCCGCGGGCAATGATTATTTAAATAATCAAGAATTTGAAGCGATTATTGACTTAAACAAAAAATTACGATTTTAGTTTAATTACAAATCTACAAATCCGAACACAAATTTACAAATATTAATTTAAATATTTATTTGTAAATTTGCCCCGTAAATTTTATTACTAAATGGGGCAAATAAATAGATTTGTAGATTTGCGGGGAGCATATGCAGCAGTTTACTGTTCCGCAATTTATTGATGTGGAGGCAAAAATTATCGGGCCTATCACGGTCAGGCAATTTATTATTATGCTGGCCGGAGTTATTGTGGGAGCGATTAGCTATAAATTATTTGATTTTGCTTTATTTATTACGGTAATCATTTTTAGTTTAATAATAATAGGGCTTTTTGGGTTTATAAAAATTAATGGCCGGCCTTTTCATTTTTTTATTTTAAATATTATTCAAACTATCAAAAGGCATAGATTGAGAGTTTGGAGAAATGATTTATTATCCGTTCATATAAATTATGAAAAAGATGAAACCGCGAAAGAAAAGGAGTTTTTTCAACCGCCGCCCAAACGGCACACTACCTCCAAATTGGCTGAACTATCCCTCATAGTAGACACCGGCGGAGCGTATAGGGGTGAGGAAAATAAGGATAATATTGAGATAAAAAGTGTTTAATTATTATATAGAGGATGTATAGCGCGCATAGAAAGTTTATATTATGTTCAAACCGGATAAATTAGCTAAAAAAAAAGTATCCGCTTCCACTCAGCATTATTTGGATATTTTGGAAATAAAGGAAGATACTGTGGTAATGCGCGACGGCACTTTGCGGGCGGTAATTTTGGTATCCAGTATTAATTTCGCTTTAAAAAGCGAGGATGAACAAAATGCCATAATTTCCGCTTATGTCAGCTTTCTAAATAATATTGACCATACCCTGCAAATTGTTATTCAGTCCAGAGAGCTGGATATTAAAAATTATCTCAGCAGTTTAAAACAGAAAGAAAGAGAGCAGACCAATGAATTGTTAAAAGTGCAGACAACCGAGTATATCCAATATATAGGAGAGTTGATTTCTATGGGAAAAATTATGAGTAAACGATTTTATGTGGTAATTCCGTATAATCCGTTATCCGATAAGCATAAAGGATTCTTTTCTTCTATGATAGAGGTTTTTAGGCCGGTTTCATTGGTTAAAATGAAAGAAAAAGTTTTCGCCCGCCGTCGCGTTAAATTAACTAGCCGCGTGAACAATATTATTTCCGGATTATCGTCTATGGGAATCAGCTCAACTCCGCTTGATACCCAAAGTTTGATTGAATTATTTTATAATACATATAATCCGGTTACATCCAATAACCAAAAATTAGCCGATATTCATAATTTAAGAACAAGTTAATATCTACGAATTATAAATATATTGCAAATTTACGAATATTGGTTTGGGGGATTTTAATTCATATATTTGTAAATTTGTAAAATATTTGTAATTTGTAGAATTATTATGTTTAACATAGGAAAAATAAAAAAAGAAGAAAAGTTGGATAAAAAAAATAACGCGGTCGCGAGCCGGGCAGATGAAAATCAAGAGGAAACCAGCGCGCGCGCGGTTCGTGAAGTGGTGGAAGAAGAAAAGGTGTATCGCCGCGGCGCTGTGTCTATTAATGATTTAATCGCTCCGGCCGCCATGCAGATTAATCCCAAATTTTTGCGGATTGGCGGCAAATATGTGAGAACTATTTTTGTTATCAATTATCCGCGCTATATCAGTATCGGTTGGTTTTCTCCTATTATTAATTTGAATTCAACTTTTGACATTGCTATGTTTTTTTATCCGGTGGAAAGCGCGGTAATATTAAAACAGCTGAAAAATAAAGTGGGGGTTTTGGATGCTCAAATTATCGCCGACGCGGAAAAAGGCGCGGCGCGCGATCCGATTCGCGAGACTGCCTTGCGTGATATTGAAGCCCTGCGCGACGCTTTAACTCAGGGCACGGAAAAATTTTTCCAATTTGCGCTGTATGTGACGCTTTACGCCGATGATTTGGAGGAGTTGGATCGTCTTACCGATGAAGTTGAAAATATTTTCGGTTCGCGGCTGATTTATTCCAAAAGAGTTTTTTTCCAGACGGAGCAAGGATTTAATTCCACGCTTCCTCTCGGAAATGACGAGCTGTATATAGTTTTTAATATGAATTCATCTCCGGTTGCCTCGTCGTTTCCGTTTATTTCATCGGAGTTGACAAGCGACAGCGGAATTCTCTACGGCATAAACAGGCATAATAACAGCTTGATTTTATTTGATCGCTTTAGTTTGCAAAATGCCAATACGGTCGTTTTCGCCACTTCCGGCGCCGGAAAAAGTTACGCCATTAAATTGGAGATTGTCCGTTCCATTATGATGGGAGTGGAGGTAATTATAATTGATCCGGAGCGGGAGTATAAGCATTTATCGGACGCGGTTGGCGGAACTTACATAAACATATCTTTGGCAAGCGAGAATAAAATCAATCCTTTTGATTTGCAGCATTCAATCAGCGGCGAATCAAAAGCCGAGGATATTATTAGGAGCGGAGTTATTACCGCTAAAGGATTGATTCGCTTAATGCTGGGGAAATTAACCAATGAAGAAGACTCAATTATTGACCGGGCGTTGCTTGATACTTATTATAAAAAAGATATTACGCCAGACAGCGATTTATCAAAAGTTGAACCGCCGATTATGCAGGATTTTCAAGATATTTTGGAAGGCACGGAAGGCGGCGCGGATTTGGCTTTGCGTATCCGCAAATACACGCAGGGAACTTTCGCGGGGTTGTTCAACAGTCCGACTAATGTCAAAATGGATAATCATCTTATTTGTTTTTCCGTGCGCGATCTGGAAGATGAGTTGAGGCCGATTGCGATTTATACTATTATTAACCATATTTGGAATGTGGTGCGGGGTGAAATGAAAAAAAGAATTCTGGTTATTGACGAGGCATGGTGGATGATGCAGCATGAAGACAGCGCCAAATTTATTTTCGCTCTGGTTAAGCGGTGCCGCAAATATTATTTGGGTGTAACGACGATTACACAAGATGTTAATGATTTTTTAACCTCTCCGTACGGACAGGCGATTGTGACCAATTCTTCGCTCCAATTTTTATTAAAACAGTCGCCGGCGTCCATTGATTTGGTGCAAAAAACTTTTGTGCTGACCGAAGGAGAGAAATATCTTTTATTGGAATCAGGCGTAGGCGAAGGGATTTTTTTCGCGGGCAACAAGCATGTAGCCATAAAAATAGTCGCATCCTATACTGAAGACCAAATTATTACTTCGGATCCGCGGCAACTGCTTGAAATTGAGGAAGCTAAAAAAGAATTCGCCGCCAATATGAATGAAGGGGAGCAAGCGATCAGCAGCGGAGTTGAAAATATAGAGCTATAATATTATTTAATATAAACGAAAGCGAATAACTTATGAATAATAGAAAATACATCGGCATTTTAATAATTATTGTCGGGCTTATCGCGTTTGCCGGCTTTATTTATTTTATGTTTTTTTATAATTTTTCTTCCGGAAATTTAACGCAAAAAAAGAAAAACACGGCCGCTCCGATAACCGCAACATCGGGGTTGCCGGCGGAGCAATCATCTGAAAATTCCGCTCAACGAGCGATTATAAATGTTAAAAAACAAGATCAATCTGAAAAAAAAATAACTGGCAATGATTTGAAGCGGTTGGCCGCTTCATTCGTGGAAAGATTCGGCAGTTATTCCAATCAAGCCAATTACGGCAACATCAGGGATTTAAAAATATTTATGAGCGTGAAAATGAAAAAATGGGCTGATCGGTTTATTAAGGAGGAAGCGGATAAAAATACCGATTCCGGTATTTATTATGGAATTATGACTAAGGCCGCAGCGGCGCAAGTGAATCGGTTTGATAATGATTCTGGTCTGGCGGAAATTATGGTAAATACTCAAAGACGGAAAGCTGCCGGCGCGCCTAATAATACTGTCAGCTTTCAACAGAATATTATTGTGAATTTTATTAAGGAGAACGGAGTGTGGAAAGTGGATAGCGCCGTTTGGCAGAAAAGATAACCGAAAATTAAACCATTAAGGTCATTAATGTTATAGCTTTAATTCGGGAAATTTATGTTTAAAGTTTTTAATAATACCGCAAAACCGTTTTTAACGATATCAGCCCTCTTGATATTAATTTTCACAGTTTCAATAATATTATTTTTTTCTTCAACCGTAGTCGTCCAAGCCGAACCAACCATCCTCTACCAAGAAGACTTTAACAACGGCCAAGCCGAAGGCTGGCTGGAAAAATCCGATCCAGGGGCAATTTGGCAGATTGTTAACGGAGAATACAGCCTAAAAATTCCCACATATAATTTAGGCGCGGAAAGCGTTTACCAAAACGGATTTGACTGGCGCGACTATACTCTCTCTTTGGATATAAAATTAAACGCTGGAGTTGACCGAGATATTATTTTTAGGCGGCAAGACAATCAAAACTATTATTTTCTCGGCCTCAGAGGGTTTTGGCGTTACGCATCTGACGATACCCCGGTTATTTATTTGGCAAAGTGCTACCAAGGGCAATGCGCCGGCAATCAGTATTGGCAATATTTTGCCGCTCATCATTTTAACGATTCAACCGCCCTAAACAACGAAACCGCCCATATTGAAATTGAAGCGATAAAAAACAGAATAAAAGTTTTTTATAATAATGAATTAGTTATTGATTGGCAAGAAGATACGGAAAATTACCCTAAGTCGGGAACAATCGGTTTTCATGGTTGGAGCGGCGACGACGGGATAATTGACGCGGCTATAGACAATATAGTTGTCAAAGCCGTTTCTCCCCGAAACCGACAATCGACATTAGCTTACTCAAACGAAGACGGCTACGCCCAAGACGCCCAAAGCCCCGGCGTTCATCCCAATAAAGGAACCGCCGAAAAGACAAAACTCACATTCAAAATAATTTACTCGGACCAAGATAACGACGCTCCGGAGAATACCAATGTTGTTATCGGTAACGGCGCCACCGCCATCACATCTCCTCTCATTCTTGACACCGATGCCGCTCCGGAGCTTCAAGACAATGACTTCACCAACGGCGAACAATATGCCGTTACTTTCACATTTCCCAAAGGAAAATACAATTATTATTTTGAGGCATCGGACGGAAAAAACACGGTTCGCCTTCCCAAAACAGGCGTTCTTAAATTTGAAACCGGATATTCTAATGTAGTGTTTTTGCCGGGGTTAAAAGCAAGCCGGTTATATCAAGAAGGAGTAATTTTTGAAAATCAGCTTTGGGAGCCGAATATGGACGCGGATGTTGAAAAACTTCTTCTTGATTCGTCCGGCGGCAGCATTAACCGCGATGTTTATACGCGTGATATTATAGATCAAGCAAATATTATCCCGGGCGATATTCTCAGCATTATCAGGCAAAATTTTTACATATCTTTTATTAAGGATATGAATGAATTAGTAAAAAATGGCGTTATAAACGGTTGGAAAGCATTGCCGTATGATTGGCGGCTTGGCTACGATAGTATTCTCGCAAGCGGGAAAGTGGTTGGCGTTGATGGGAAAGAAAAAAATATTTCCTATCTTTCCGCCACATCATCGCCGTATATTATCCAAGAAACAGAACAGCTTGCGAGAACATCCGCGAATGGGAAAGTGACAATCGTCGCGCATTCAAACGGAGGTTTGCTCGCAAAAAAACTTATAGACAAATTAAACGCGAAAGGAGAGGCAAATCTCGTTGAAAATCTCATACTTGTCGCGACTCCGCAACTGGGAACGCCGAAAGCAATCGCTTCGCTTCTGCAGCATGGATACAGAGAAAACATTCCAAAAGGCCTCGGATTTTTTGCAAGCGAAGAAATCGCGCGCCGGTTTGGAAAGAATATGATTTCAGCTTACAGCTTACTGCCTTTCGCCGCGTATATGGACAGAGTTAAGGACATCGGCGAAGA
>QIIF01000136.1 GCA_003231075.1 Candidatus Falkowiibacteriota bacterium
GAAAAATACGAATTATTAATTGTTAATTATTAATAATTAATAATTCACAATTAATAATTAATAATTAAAATATGTCTATACTTGCAAATTTTGATGAAGCAAAACAATCTCAACTTCCTTTCGTGGAACTGCTTTTGAATATGGGATATAAATATATTTCCGTAGATGACGCTATGCGCGAAAGAGAGGGAAATGCTTCTAAATTTATATTAAAAAATATCGCTTTTAATAAGTTGCGCGCGATAAATTCCGATTTAATAAGCGGTAAAAATATTAAAGACGCTATTGATGAGCTGGAAAATATTCAGCTTGAGGGGTTAATTGATACTTCAAAAGATATTTATAATATGATAATGAGAACAGGAGGGAAAACCGTGACAGAGATAGTTGACGGCAAGAGAACATCCCAAAATTTAAAATTTATTGATTTTGAAAATCCAAAGAATAATGATTTTAGGGTGGCGGTTGAATTTGAGGTGAGCTGCAAGTCAAATATCCGCCCTGATATAGTTTGTTTCGTGAACGGAATTCCTTTTGTGGTGGTTGAAAATAAAAAATCCAGCGATGCTGTAATAGACGCCTTAACCCAGATGAATAGAAATCAAGGAGTGGAATATTGCCCGAAGTTTTTTACATATCCGCAATTATTAATCGGAACAAACGGGAAAGATTTGCGATACGGCACGACAGGCACTCCGAATAAGTTTTACGCGAAGTGGAGAGAGAAAGAAGTAAACAAAAAAGATTTTGATAAAAAGGTTCAGGATTTGATTAAGATTAAAATTAATGGCGATGTTTACGGTCAGATATGCAAGGATTTAAACGGCGCGGCCAAAAATCATAAACAGCTTTTAAAAAGATTGACAACCGGCCAAGACAGGGGGGTTGTGAGCTTGCTTGAGCCGGAAAGACTTCTTCATTTAACTAAAAATTATATTCTTTATGATGCCGGCGTTAAAAAAATATCCAGGTATCAGCAGTTTTTTGCTATTAATAAAATGCTTAAAACTGTAGATAAAGAAAAAGACGGTGTTAAAGGTAAAAAACGACAAGGTGGGCTTATTTGGCATACGCAAGGATCTGGAAAATCTTTGACTATGGTTATGTTTGTGAAAGCATTAATTGAAAATCCAAAAATTATTAACCCTAGAGTGCTGGTAGTTTCCGACAGAGTTGATTTGGGAAAACAAATATCCGGTACATTTAAAAACTGCGACTTAAAAAAAGAGGTGATAATAGCTAAGACTGGCGCGCATTTGTTGAAATTGATAAAAAACAAGGATGCTAACGTGGTTACCACACTTGTTCAAAAATTTGAAAAAGTTCACCCGGAAAAATCTGCAGTTGTTGATTATGACAAAAATATTTTTGTCTTAATTGATGAAGCTCATCGGACACAAGGAGGCATTGCTAACGCTGAAATGAATAAGATAATTCCAAACGCTTGTTTTATTGGTTTTACCGGCACGCCGTTAATGAAAAAGGAAAAGGCGTCAATTTTGAAGTTTGGCGGATATATAGATAAGTATACGATTGACGACGCGCTTGCCGATAAAGTGATTCTGCCTTTAATTTATGAAGGCCGCTATGTGGAGATGACTCAAAATAGGAAAAAGATTGACCGGCATGCGGATCGCATAACTAAAAATTCAAACAAAGAGCAGAAAAAATATTTGCAGAAATTCATAAGTTCAAAGATTATAAAAAATAATCCGCATAGAATTGACGAGATAGCTTATAATATTGTAAATCATTATGTTGATAATTTTCAAAACAGTGGACTGAAAGCTCAGGTTGTCGCGCCTTCAAAATTTTCCGCGATTCTTTTTCAGAAATTTTTTGAAGGGTATGGAGGAATAAGTTCAGCTGTAGTTATTTCCGATGTAGGGCCCAAGGAAGATGAAGAAGACAACAGAAAAAAAGAAGTTATTGATTTTTTGGCAAAGATCAAGCACAAATACCGTGATTTAAAATCTTACGAAGACTCGGTTGTTGAGAGCTTTAAAAATAATCCTGATGGAATAGAGGTTATAATTGTGGTAGATAAACTGCTTACCGGATTTGATGCCCCGAGGAATACAGTGCTTTATTTAGCTAAAGATTTGCATGACCATAACTTGCTTCAGGCGATTGCCAGGGTAAATAGGTTGTTTGAGAATAAGAAAATACCGAAGACAAGCGGTTTTATAATTGATTATTCTGAAAATGCTAAAAATCTTGATACCGCGATGAAATTGTTCGGCAATTACGATGACGAGGACATAAAGAGCGCCTTGATTGATGTTCAAGAGAAGATAGAAGAGCTGGAGAAGAGTTATGACGGCTTGCACGAAATATTTAAGGAGCAAAAGGGCTCAAGGGATGATGAAGAATATATCCGGAAATTGCAAGACGAACAAGAGAGGGAAGCATTTTATAAGGCAATGAATAATTTTATGAAAAACTTTAATGAGTGCCTGGCGCTTGAAGGATTTGTCCATAAATTCAAGCATTTAGACACTTATAAAATGGAATTAAAAAAGTTTTTGAAATTAAGGCAAACAGCCAGATTGCGATATGCCGATACTAAAGATTTTTCGGAATACAAAACGCAGTTAGTAAAAATTTTGGATCAGTATGTTGACGCGGAAGCGGTTGAGCTTATGACGAAGCAAATTAATATACATGACAAAGAAGCGTTTGCCGAGGCCATTGAAGGACTTGGCTCCGATAAATCAAAAGCTGAGGCGATTCATGCCCAGATTCAGAAAACAATTACTGAAAAAGAACAAACAGACCCGGAATTTTATCGCAAATTTTCAGATAAAATAAATAAAATTATAGAGGAAATGAAGAAGAAGAAATTAGAAGACTTGGAGGCGCTAAAGCAATTAAAAAAAATGAGAGAAGAGGTATTGAGTAAAAAAGATGATACGATTCCGGATTCTATAAAAGGCAATGAAGGCGCTGGTATTTTTTATAGAAATTTAAAAGGCGACTTTGAAAAATATAAAATATCCGAGGAAGATTTTTTGAACATAGTCATTGATGTGCGTAAGATATTGAAAGATGAAGCGATTATTGATTGGCATAGAAATAGTGAAGTAAAAAGAGTAATACAGAACAAAGTTGATGATTATTTGTATGATGAAGTAGTTGTCCGCAATGGCATTAAGTTAGATAATGAAACTATAAAAATAATTTTAGACAAAGTAATTAATCTTGCTACAGAGAATTATTTAATATTTTAAATATGGAGGAATTAACTTTTGAATATGGAAAATATTCATATAAATATTTTTTAGTAAGACAGGACAGGAAAACTGTAAGTCTTATTATGCAGCCCAGCCTAAGTTTAGTGCTTAAGTGTCCGTTGCAATACAGCGAAGAGAAAATAAATAAATTTTTAAAAAGAAAATGGTCATGGCTTGAAAAACAAATTGCTTATTTTAAGAAGTATAGTAAGCAATCAAGAAAAAAGGAATATGTATCAGGAGAAAGTTTTCTGTATTTAGGCAGGTTGCATAAATTAATAATTAAAAAGGGAGGTAAGGACGGAGTTAAATTAGATAGGGGCAGATTAAATATTATTACTACGAAATCTGTTGCGGATAGTGGACATAATAAGAAAATATTAAAGCAATGGTATCAGTTTAGAATGGATATTATATTTGAGGACGAATATAAAAAAGCATTAAAAAAGTTTAAACTGTATTTTACTCCGAAATTAATTACGAGAAAAATGAATAAAAGATGGGGAAGTTATTTATCAGGCAAGAAAATTATTTTAAATCCAAAATTAATCCATGCGTCAAAAGAATGTATTTCATACGTAATTACTCATGAGTTGTGCCATATGATTCACAGAAGCCATAATAAGGATTTTTATAAATTACTAAAATCAAAAATACATAACTGGGAGCAGGTAAAGGAGAAGCTGGAGTTGAGATTTGTATAAAACTGCCGCGACGGCTCCACTCGCGGCATGGAACCAGTAGAGGGATAAATTAAAATCTAAAAAACAAAATCCCAATATCGCGCAGGGGAGGAATAAAAGAGGCGCTGGGGGTTGTTTATGAGAATGGAAACAGCGAGCTAAAACAGGAAGCGCAAAATTTGGTAAATATTCTTATAGAAAAAGGGAGCGGTGTTTTTTTGGGGGTTGAAGGAAGTTTTAGGAGAAGATTAAAATTATTGAAAATAAATAATATTCACTGCGGTATAATCTCCTGTTAAATGATTCTGGCAGTTAGCAAGCCCGACATATTTATTGGATGAGCCGCGTTATCGGATGAAACCGGCAGAATCCTCTCGCTCGCGCGTGAGAGATTCTGCCGCAACGAAAACCCGTCTCTTTGTCATTTCCGCTGCGGCAGAATCTCCTGTCAAGGGATTCTGCCGGTTAGCGCGCTTGATATGTCTATTAGATAATACGCGTTATCGGATGAAACCGGCAGAATCCTCCCGCTGAGGCGTGAGAGATTCTGCCGCAGCGAAAAACGCTTATATCGCTTTATATTCTGTCGAAAATTTAATTTTTCTATTAAAAAACATTATTCTACATTCTCACATTATTAAATTATAATGAGTTCATTCCTTCTTCAATAATTGTTTCTTTGGTTGTCTCTTTCGTAAGTTTTATTTCTTCAGTTATTTGTTTTTGTTTCCATGTTCCCTTCATAAACCAAATTATTGCTATAACCGCTACTATAATGTTTGCTGCCGGGAAAGCCGCCCATATACCAATTTCCGCAAGCGCAGTATGCTTTGATAATATGTATGCCAAAGGAAATCTTAAAATCCATAATGAAATGATAGATAATATCATAGAAGTCATTGTGTTTCCCGATCCTCTGAATAATCCGTTCAAAGACATTTGAATTCCAATGAAGCCGAAAGTTAAAGCCATTATTTTAATAAATAGAGCACTTGATTGAATTGTTTTTATTTCTCCGGGGATAAATATTGCGGAAATTTGTTTTGCGAATAAAAACATTATTACTCCTACAATTGTTAAAATTATAAACCCCGCAAGCGCGCTTAATTTTGTTATTTTTTCCGCCCTCTCTGTTTTTCCGGCGCCTATATTTTGTCCAACAAGCGTAGATGTGGCCATTGATAATCCTAATGCGGGGATTATAACAAAACTTAATATTCTGCTGCCGATGCCATAAGCGGCAAGAGTAATAGTTCCGAATGTAGCGGCCAAGAAAGTCATAACTGTTATTCCAAGAGCTCTGGTTGACTGCTCAATAGATGCCGGAAATCCAATTTTAAACATTCTTTTTATTAAAATCCAATCCGGTTTTAAATCGTTTAAGTGTAATTGAATTTGATGTTTTCCTTTTAACAATAAACCGATGCCAATAATTGCAGCTAATCCCTGTGTCCCGATAGTGGCGATTGCGGCTCCGGAAACTCCAAACGCGGGAATAAAACCATAGCCAAAAATAAACAAAGGATCAAGAATAAGATTTAATAAAACAGTTCCAAGAACGATATACATCGGAGTTTTAACATCTCCAATACCCCTCATTAATGATTGAAAAACTATGTAAGTAAACATAAAGATCACTCCGATAAAAGAGATTTGGATATATGATACCGCGCTTAAAAAAACATTATGCTCAGCGCCTATTAAGTTGATAAAAAAAGGAGATGACGCATAGCCAATACTCGCGAGAATAACTGAAATAATAACGACCATTAATAATGTTTGAGAAGTTATATGATCAACCGCCTTTTTATTTTCACTTCCTTTATATTGGGATACAAGAATTGTCCCCGCCATTGCTAAACCGCTCCCGAGCGAGATGATAAGAAAAATTATTGGAAAACTGATTGAAACAGCGGCAACAGCAACTGTTCCCAATCTTCCGACCCAAAAAGTGTCAGTTAATTGATAAGCCGTTTGTAATATATTTGCGAATATAATCGGGACTGATAATGTAATTAAAGATTTTATGATTGGACCTTCTGTTAAATTATTTTTTATTGTTTTGTTATCTGCCATTTAAATATTAAGAGACTGCCGCCAAATGTCAGTTTTGGCGGCAGTCCCATTAAGCTATGAGGGTTGCTATGCTTATGTATAAGTGTATAATAGCAAAATTATATGAATTTGCAATAGCGCAAATTTTTTTATTTCCGCCGATTTTATGCTATAATAAAATTATAATTACCTTAAATTGTGAAATATATTTACCGACAAGGAATTGAATATTTTTACAAATAAAAAAATTAGTTTTTAATTTTATGATTTTTCAGCCGATTAGACCGAAAAGAAAGAAAATATTGATTAAATATTCTAAGTTTAGGAAAAATAATCCCCCCAACCCCCTTTATCAAGGGGGCGAGCCATCCCCCAACTTCCTTTGTCAGCTGGGGGCAGTCATTTCCCAGGTCTCTTTGCCGCGGGAATTATTAATATTATGATTTCAATTATAATTCCCGTTTATAATCAGGTCGATAAATTGTCGGAATGCTTGGATAGTATTTTAAGGCAGACTTATAAATATTATGAGGTTGTTATTGTGAATGACGGCTCTACTGATGATATTTTAGAAAGAATTAAGAATTATGAATTAAAGTTTAAGAATTTTAAATTTATTAATCAAGACAATAAGGGTTCTAATCCGGCGCGGAATAGGGGAGCGGTGGAGGCGAAAGGCGAATATTTGCTGTTTTGCGACGCTGATATTGAAATGGCGCCTAATATGCTGGAAATTATGCTTAAAACATTAGAAAGCGACTCTATGTCCAGTTTTACTTATTCATCATTCAAATATGGATTAAAAACATTTAAACTTGGTCCGTATGAGGCGGATAAACTTAAAAATACGCCTTATATACATTCTACATCGTTAATCAGGACTTCGCATTTTCCGGGATGGGACGAATCAATCAAGCGTCTGCAGGATTGGGATCTTTGGCTTATGATGCTTGCGCGGGGATATACGGGAGTTTGGATTGACAGTATTTTGTTTCAAGTTAAGCCCGGCGGCACAATATCCAGCTGGATGCCTTCGTTCGCCTATAAGCTGATGCCGTTTTTGCCAAGTGTGAAGAAATATAAAAAAGCGGTTGAAATTATAAAAAATAAACATAAGTTTGTTTGACGAAAGTGGTAAAAATTTATATAATAATAGTGTACGGTGGAAGCATTTTAATAGCAGTAATGCAAATTTAAATCCCCTAAATTTTCTTTTCGCTTTCCTCTTCGTTAAAGCTTCGGGGGGACAAGAAAGCTATGAAAGACAACCCCCCTTTTTTTAAAAAAGGGGAGGGGTATTAAAATTATGCCAAAAAAAATTATCATCAAAATAATCATTATTGTTTTAGCGCTTGTGTTCGTTTTGAGCGGATATTTTTTTGTTGCAAGCATAAAAAATTTATCAAAACAGTCCGTCCGTTCGTTAATAAATAATGAGAATAACAGGAACGGCAAAATTTTTATGTCAACAAAGGATCAATTGGCGGCGCAGACCAAAATTAAAAAGTTTAAAAACTATAAAGAGTTGAAAGATTTTTTGCAAAACGGGCCGATTAATTCACGCTCTTACGGTTTTTTTAACGGTTTAGCCGGAAGCGAAAAAATATCAAGAGAAACAATGATTGATCCCGGTATGCCTACGATGGCAAAGCTGGACAGCGGGCAGTCGGATTTAAGCGGTTCTAATGATTATTCCACAACCAATATTCAAGTGAAAGGAGTTGATGAGCCGGATATTATAAAAACGGATGGAAAATATATTTACGCCGTATCCGGCAATAATTTATTTATCGTGGATGCTTATCCGGCGGGTAAAGCCGATATTTTATCCAAAATAGAATTTAAAGCAAGACCGCAGGATATTTTCGTTAACGGCGGCAATTTGGTTGTTTTTGGCAGAAATAACAATATCCGCGATGCCGCGATTTATAAGACATTAAAAAGAAGGGGCAACTATGTTTTTTTTAAAGTATTTAATATAAAAGATAAAAAAAATCCGAAGCAGATTCGCGATTTGGATTTTGAGGGAAATTATTCCAATGCCAGAATGATCGGCGATTATGTTTATTTTATAACCTCGGATTATTCCTATTATTATAATAATGAAATTCCTCTGCCCGCTATTATTAAAGATGAAAAAATCGTTTTAAATAAATGCGCCGGCGAAAAATGCGCGATGCCGCCGGTTTATTATTTTGACATTCCGTATGACAGTTATCATTTTACCACCGTCACAGCCATTAATGTAAAAAATAATAATGAAAATATTAACAGCGAAACATATATGCTTTCCGGCCGTCAAAATATGTATGTATCGCAAAATAATATTTATATAACTTACACAAAATATATTAGCGAGTGGCAATTACGGATGGAAGTAATGAAAAAAATAATTTATCCGATGCTGCCGGCGAAAGACCGGGAGCGAGTAGATAAAATTGAAGCGGTGGAAAATTTTATTTTGTCGCCGGCGGAAAAAACGAGAAAAATAGGTATGATGCTGGCAGGATTTACCGCGGCGTTATCCGAAGAAAAAGAAAAAAAATTAAAAGAGGAAATTGACGCGGCGATGCGTAAAAAGTATAAGGATATTTCCAAGGAATTGGAAAAAACCGTAATCCATAAAATATCCATAGATAAAGGTGTGCTGAAATATAAGACTTTCGGGGAAGTTCCCGGTTATGTTTTGAATCAATTTTCCATGGATGAGCATAACGGATATTTTCGCATAGCCACTACTAAAAGCAGGAGATGGTCGCAATTCGCTGAGAACAGCCAACAGCAATCTTACAGTAATTTATATGTATTGGATAAAAATTTAAAAATTATCGGAGCGTTGGAGGGAATGGCTCCCGGCGAGAAAATCTATTCGGTGAGATTTATGCAGGATAGGGCGTATATGGCGGCTTTTAAGCAGACTGATCCGCTTTTTGTTATTGATCTTAAAGATCCGAAAAATCCAAAAGCATTGGGCAAACTAAAAATACCAGGATTTTCCAATTATTTGCATCCGTATGACAAAAATATTTTAATCGGAATCGGCAAAGAAACCAAAGAAAACAAACGAGGCGGAGTTATCACCGGAGGAATTAAATTATCGTTATTTGATGTTTCCGATGTGGCGAATCCCAAAGAAATTGATAAATATATATTGGGAGGCCGGGGAAGCGACTCTATCGCTCTTCGCGACCATAAAGCGTTTTTGTTTTCCCGCGCTAAAAATTTATTGGTAATTCCGGTTACTATTAGAAAATCAGTTGATGGCGCAAGTTATCCAAAACTTATTTTTAACGGCGCGGCGGTGTTTAAGGTTGATAAAACCGGCTTTAAGTTAAGGGGGAAAATTAACCATTCTAATGGAGGGAAAAAGGGAGAATCGGAGAAATGGGACGGATACGGTTATTATAATAATACCGTAAAAAGGAGTTTATATATCGGTGATATTTTATACACTTTTTCTTCAAAATATTTAAAGATGAATAAATTAAATGACTTGGAATTGGTAAAAAATTTGAAATTAGAAAAAGGAGATACGGCATCTGATAATGATTTTAAGATAATTAATTAAAAGCGGAAAAACAAAAAAATAAACGGCATTTTAATATTAACGCCCCGCCGTTTATTATCTGTTATCTGCCTCCTAAAATATGTCCAAGCAAATAAAAATTTTATTGCTTTTGTTTGTATTTGCCGCGGTTGTTTTTGTTTTATATTTTTTTAAAACTGCCAAGCCGGCCGTAATCGCCAATAAACAAATTAATAAGATCAGTGAAAAAATAAATAAAAAAACAGATAAAATTGATTTGGAGCGGGTAAAAGCGCAGTATAAAAATGATGTTAATAATATTTTATCCAATTATTCCAATTTAATTCAAACTAATAATTTTACCGCCGCGCAAATTAAGTCAATTAAAAAACAATTGTTAGGGTTAAAAGTGCCGTCAATGTTTAAAGACTTGCATGTTAATCTTGTTTTGGCGGTGACCAAGATGGAGAATTTTTTATCAAACGGCAACAGCGAAGATAAATTTTTTAGCCAAAAAATGATTAATAAAAGTAAGAAGAATTATAATTGGCTGAAATAGGCATAATTCAAATATTCAAATTACCCCGTGAAAGGATAAATTCAAATGCTTCAAATAAGATAATTTGAATAATAATTTGTAGATTAGAATTATATATTATGAAGTATAACCGTTTTTTGCCATTATTAATCCCGTTTATTATTTTTGTATTATTTGAGGTTTTTTTCTTTAATGCGAAAGCAATTTACGCGGTTTTGGTTTTTTCAAATTTATTGATTTTTTTTGCGATAACCCAATTTGCCAAAGCAAGCGATGCGTCAAAAAACTGGTGGAATTTTTTAATTCTTCCAATGTTGTTTACAACCGGCTTGGCGGCTTATTCAGTATTATTCGCCAGTAATCTTTTTGTTCAATTATTGTTTATTGTTAATCTTGTTTTTTTGTATTTTTATTTAAAAATTATTTATTATTATTTAGTTCAGACAAACTTGTATAAAAATTTATCCCTTGAAAACATTTCTTCTTTCGGCAATCTTTTGGCTTTCTTTTTTATTTCATCGGTAATTTACGGCTTGCAATCTTTTTTAAACGCCCCTATTTGGTTTTTGGCTGTTATTGCGGCCGCCACGGCCGCGTTGATAATCTATCAGACGGTGTGGGCGAACGGGGCGGCGGCGAGATCCGCGGTTATTTATGTTTTAATCGGCAGTTTGATTCTGGTGGAACTGGCGTGGGCTATGTCGTTTTTGCCTTTAAATTTTAACGCCGCCGGATTAATTTTAACAATATGCTATTATATGTTAATAGGAATGATTAAGCACCATTTATTGGATAATTTAGAAAAAAGAACAATAAAGCTGTATTTATCATTAGGTATTGGCAGCATATTGATTATTTTATTAACGGCAAGATGGATGTAAGGGGCCGCTTGATGATATTATCGCAACTTACAGCGCATAACTCATAATATGACTAAGCATTGGTAAACACGAGTTATAAATTATTTTATTATTATCCCAATTTTATATGGCCGCAAATAAAAGAAACAGTTTTATAACTATCATAATTTTAGCTGTTGTGTTCGGTATGGCCGCCGGTGTTGTCGGTGATTTAATCGCCAGAGCGTATTTGTTGGATAATAATTTTAATCTGCCGTTTTATGGAGAAATCAAAGTTTCCAATGGAGGATATCGCGGATCCAATATAATTATCAGAGACGCTAAGAAAGTGGTGGTTGAGCAGAATAATAGAATAATAGAAACAATAGATTCTGTCCAAAGCAGTTTGGTCGGTATTTATAAAAAAAATCTTTTACAAAAATCAACCGCACAAACAGAGGAATTTAATCTGGGAAATTATTATAAATTAGGGCAAGAGCTGGCGCAAGGCATTATTATTACCAGTGACGGCTGGATTATAACGGATTTTAAGCCGGATAATATGAATTATGTCATTATTACCCGGGATAAAAAAATTTATTCCATTGATAAAATAGAAAACGATCCGTTGACGGGGTTTTATTTTTTACATGTGCTGGCGAAAGATTTTCCCGTCAGAAAATTCGCCGAAGCAAGCGAGATAAAGAACGGGCAATTGGTGTTAGCAGTTAGCTGGACGGGCGAGGCGGAATTAAATTCAATCGTCAGTAGCTCCGACGCTGGCAATAATGTGCTGTTTTTCAGTGATAGCTTTTTAAGTAAGATTTTATTGGCTGAAAATTTAGGAAAAAAATTCAGAGGATCATTTTTATTTAATTTGTCCGGTGATATTATCGGGCTATCCGATAAAAACGGAGCAGTGGAGCCGATTTATCATTTTA
>QIIF01000141.1 GCA_003231075.1 Candidatus Falkowiibacteriota bacterium
ACATAAATGATGTTAAACCATTTTTAACTAAATTATCTGAAATTGGGTTTGACTGTGAGATAAAAAATAAAAATATATCAATTACCTCAACTAATCATTTAAAACCTATAAAAATAAAATCTGGGTTAAAACATCCCTGTATTGACGCTGATTTTGAGCCAATATTAGCAACCCTGTTGTGTACCATAGATGGAAGGAGCATAATTGAGGATAAAATTAATCCTGATAGACACTCTAAATTCATTCCTCAATTAAAAAAAATGGGCGCAAAAATTAATACAACAAATAACATAAAAGCTACCATAAATGGAGGCATAAAATTTAAACCGGCGAATGTTATCAGCAGTGACATACGAGGAGGAGTATCGTTAGTATTAGCCGCATTAGCGGCAGAAGGGAAATCCACAATTAGTAATATTTTTCAAATAGACCGCGGCTATGAAAATATTGAAAAAAAATTATCAAAATTAGGAGCTAAAATAAAAAGAAAAAAAAGGAGAAATTATGAATAAAATCCAAACAATCTTAATGGAAGGATTTAACAAACGACTATATACGGCGGCGGCGGCGAGGATAGTGCGTGGCAAAAAAGTAATACTTGAATCCGCCGTTGGACAATTAGACCCTAAAAACGAAAAAAACGAAACACAACTTGATTCAATGTTTGATTTAGCATCACTAACAAAAGTTTTTACAGCAACCGCTTTTATGAAAATGGTAGAGATGAACCAAATCGGCTTGGATAATTTTGTTTCCGAAATTGTTCCTGAATTTTCGGACGGTAAGAAAAAAAAAGTAACTTTCCGCCACCTGCTATCTCATTCAAGCGGCCTGCCCGCGAGTTTTAATTTGTATGAAAAACAGGAGTGGAACAAAGGAAATGAAGTTGTAATGAATAAGCTGTTTAATGTTCCATTGATCTTAACTCCAGGATTTCAGGCGGTCTATAGTTGCTTGGGCTTTATGCTGTTAGGATACGCTATGGAAAAAATCACCGGAAATCGTTTGGATAAAATTTTTAACGATGTTCTTTTTAAACCATTAAAATGGCAAGGTGTTCTTTTTAAGCCGCCTATGGAATACGCGAAAAAAATAGCAGTAACTACCTACACCAGACCGAACCGCGGAACTTTAACGCCAGGCATTGTCCACGATGGAAACGCCATTGCTCTCCATAATGGAATAGCCGGTAATGCCGGTTTGTTTGGGATCGCTAAAAGCGTGTCGTTTTTAGGAGAAATATTTCTAAATAAGTCATTTCTCTCCGCGCAAACTATTGGGCAAATGATTTCTCTGCAAGCTGAATCTGATTCGGAGAAAATGGGGATCGGTTGGAAATTGCATTCAATAAACAATAGCTGCCCAGGCAGCTCGCTTTCTTCCGGCTCATTCGGCCACACCGGTTTTACCGGAACATCGTTATGGGTTGATCCAAAAAATCAATTAGTGCTTACGCTGTTAACCAATAGCGTACATTATTATAATAACGATTATGGCCCGAAAGAGTTTATGAATTTCCGCCGAGAATTTCATCAATGCGCGCTTGATTCCATACTGCGAGATCAATATTAAACCAATAATTGTTAAGGCCTGTGTGTGGAACCATGTATTTACATTTTAAAATAATAAAATACTAAAATAAAATAACATATTAAAGGGATAATAGTCATTTAGCTGAACATTAAAAACTATAAAAAGGAGGCATAAAAATGTATGTGATTTGGAATCTAACTCGTGTTTGTCCTTGGAATTGTTCGTTTTGTTGTGTGTCAGCTATTTTTGCCAACAACAAAATTGATGCTGAGATTAAATGCGCAAAAGAAATCTCACGCAACAGGCAACTTGTTTTTGATGAAAAAATTCAAGTTTTACGTATTCTGGCTGCGCAAAATGTAGAAATTGATTTTTCGGGCGGTGATCCCTTATTTTGCGAGGACGATATTAAAGTTCTTGAAAAAGCGATTTCCATAATGCCAGCCGAAAAAATTGATGTGAGCATGACTGGTACTTTGTTAAATCAAAGAAAAATTGATATCCTTAAGAATGTTGATAAAGTAGAATTTACTTTGGATAACCTTCCCGGTACTCTTAATCCGTTAAGACCAAGCGGGTATAATATTTCCACAATGGAGGCGATGATAGAATTGTTAAAGCATGACATAAACGTGTCAGCCGTTACTACGCTTCATAAATACACCATGGCAAAAGAAAACTTAATTGCTATTTATCAATGGCTTTCTAAAAATAAAGTTAAGACATGGAGTATTTTGAAGTTTTATCCTGTTGGCAGGGGCGTTAAAACTGAATATTTAACATTATCCAAAAATGCGTATCTTGAAATAATGGACTTCCTTAGGAGCTTAAAGGGATATACTGAAGTAGTTTTTCAGCATTCTATGCGTATTCTGAACAATACTTACAAATGTCATGCGGCCATGGAAACAGTTGGCGTTTTGCCTGACGGAAAAATTACGGCATGTGCTTGGGCGTTAGATAAAAGATGCAATCCTTTAGAAAATTTTCTTATCGGAAAATTACCGGAAGATGATTTTGACAACATGCTAAAAAAAGCAAGGCGAAATATGGGATACAAAAAAAGACCGCATTTCTGCCGAATAACAAAACAATAGGAGTTGTTATGAAAATTCAAGAAATAAAAGCAAAAACAATTTTAACTAAAAGCAAGATTCCTGAAGCCGACTATTGCGTTAATCCATACATTGGATGCGCGCATGGATGCATCTACTGCTACGCAAGATTCATGAAAAGATTTACCGGACACAGTAACGATGAATGGGGTGAGTTTGTTGATGTTAAAATCAACTCAGTTGAATTACTAGAAAAACAGTTGTCCAAAAAACCCGCTAAAGGCACTATTCTTCTCGGCAGTGTGACAGATGCTTATCAACCGATTGAACGCAAATACGCGCTAACCAGGGCAATTGTAAAAACTATATCAAAGCATCAATATCCATTATCAATTTTAACAAAATCGGATTTAGTAGTTAGGGATGTTGATATTTTTAAAAAAGCCATTAATTGTGAAGTTGGCTTAACGATTACAATGTTGGACAGAAAGAAGGCTAAAGTTATTGAACCTTTAGCGGTTAGTCCCGAAAGACGATTAATCGCATTGTCAAAACTCAAACAAGCAGGTATAACAACTTATGCTTTTATTGGTCCGATTTTGCCCGGAATAACTGATCTGCCTCAAATTTTTACTGAATTGACTGGAAAAATTGACTTTGTTATGGCGGAAAGCTTAAATCCAAAATTCGGAAATTGGGATAATTTTTTTAAAATAATCTCAGTAAACTTTCCCAAATTGGCATCGCTGTACGAGACCGGTTTTGATGAGCCATACTGGGATGAAATTGAAAATTTAGTAAAAAGTTTGTGCCGAGAGCATGGCGTTAAATTAAAAGGTTTTTATAGACACTAACAAAAACAAAAACCGCTGAAATGATAATCATCTCAGCGGTATTTTTTTTGCGTAAAAACAAAATTTTTGCTATTATAATTAGTATGGATATTGCAAAATTAAAACAATTTTTAGTAAACGCAAAGAAAAATACTTACGCGTCCGGAGGCGAAAGTAAAGCTAAAACTTTTTTTGACGGCACAAAAGAATATATATTTAACGAGGGTAATTTAAAATATGTAGATAGATATAAATGCCATGAAAAATTTAATGGCTAAGAAAATGTTTTTAAAAATAATAAATTTGTCTGGATAATGAAATATAAGGGCGAAATTTTATCGGATGAAATTCCGGCTGACGATATTTATTCTTTTTTAAAAAAAACTCTTAAACAAACTCCAAACGATCAGCAGTTTCGCGGCCCCAAAAAATTAATTGACAAAAAATTTAAATATACAAATAACATCAAGGGTGGTATAAAAAAATTTTCCGGGGAGGAAAAAATATTTTACGAGAATAAATTAGCATATATTTTAGTTTACAGCGGAAAAACTATTTGAAATTAATATTTCCAGAAAAAAAATGATTATACCATGGGGGATACCAGACGAATTGTGCAAGCAGGCAAAACCAAAAAAACGTTGGGCAAAAAAAGAATATAATATTTTATACGCGGGAAGGTTGAGTAAAAATAAGGGAGTAGATATTATAATCAATGCGTTAACTCTATTAGATAAGCGCGTTAAGTTAACCATCATTGGCAGTGGAGATCAGCTGGAGAATTTAAAAAAAATAACAATAGATAATAGTTTGAAAAATAGGGTAAAATTTATTCCATTCCAAACAAGAAAAAGATTATGGGAATATTTTAAAAATTTTGATACATTAGTTGTGTCAACAAAAATTATTGAAGCCTTTTGCTTAACAGCCGTTGAAGCTCAAGCGCATGGGTTGCCTGTAATTTACTCAGACATAGGCGGAACAAAAGATGTGATTGGAAAATCAGGAATAATTTTTAAAGCGGGTAGTCATATAGATTTAGCGGCTAAAATCAACTCTTTGCTGTTTAATTTTGAAGCGCTTAATAATTATTCAAAACTTGCGATTAAAAATGTAAAAAAATATAAAATATCCAAAACAAAAAAATTATTTTACGATATTTCCGCGGAAATTATAAAAAATTATTAATAACTTTACTGGTTTAACCATTTATGCGAAACCGCTTTGCAAACGACAGATAAAAATAAAAACATTTCAACATTATCCGTGGCTCGCGTCCTAACTCCACGCAAAACATAAAATCATTAGAGGTTATGTTCAAAAGACGCTAACGCAATCCGCATAATAGAAGGTAATAATACATAATGTGATTTTACATAATAACTATCCGCTTATTTCCGTGATATCGCAACGCAAACTGTCCGCCCCTCATTTTTTTACAAAAAGTGAGTGGCAAACAGTCCGCTTTGCGGATTGGAAATAAAAAAATAAAAAATCATAAAATATTTTAACTAATTGCCAAAACAGGCCCCGAGGGCCTGTTTTTTGCGTCGCGAAAAAATTCTGCCCGTTTCAACACTCCACGGAACTCGGTTCAATGTGCCCGGAACCGATTTCCGCCGCGGTTTCCAACCGAGATCCAATCTCCGCCCCGCCCCTCGCGAGGGGCGGGGCGGAGATTGGATCTCTCGCCTTTCCCGCGATTGCCGCTTTTAAAATTATTTTAGCGCCACAAAAGCAATATTAACGAGGCATGGCGATAATTCCAAAAATTGACAATATGATTTTTTTTTTTGATAATTATAAAATAGCTCTTTAAAAAATACTCAAAAGCGGCAATGCTTTTGGTTAAAATAAAATGATATTAAAAAGGCGAAAAACTTAACAACCCATTGTTATATGTAGCTTAAAAAATTTCAAAACTTAAATAAATTATGGAGGTTCCCAATGAAAATGAATGAAATTTTTAAAAAGGCGGCAAAATTTTCAGTGAGCGACGAATTAAGATTAAAACAATTTAATTCTCTAACCAGCATAAAAAGAGAGTATGACATTATTGACACTCATCGCGTTAGACAGATGTTTCGTGGCAATAAACTGCTTTTATGTTCTGATGATTCAGAAACAGCATGCTATACAATGGAGGAATTTAACGCCTTCATAAAGCGATTAGATTCATTAAAAATGGATGCAAAAAACATAAGACATATCAAAAAATATGTTGAATCTCGTATTTCCAAATACACAAGTCCTCGGCGCGGTCCTTGCGTAGCTTTGCGTGGTAAACCGTATTACACTAATATCCTTAAACAAAATAATAAAAAAGCTATCAAACATCTCAACGGCATGCTTGCAGTAGATTTTCAAATGTATAATTATATGGCGCGCATTGACATTGCCCTTCCAAGAGAATTGTATTATATCACTATTGAACATATAAAAAATATCATGTTTATAGTGATGAACGCGTACATCACAAAATCATTAAAAAACGATAACTTTTTCAAACCGTCTCAATGGCTCTTACTGGATAATATTTGCAGAACTCTTTGGGAAGAATTTGTCAATGTATTATTTTGTGAAAACAGCTTATACATAAATACCAGTAAAATAAGCGCCGCAAATATTACCCTGATATTGGATCGTATCTCGGACCAAAATATTTACAAAGTTCGAGAGCTTGACAGCGCTAAAACATTAATGCGTTTAGCAGCTTTGTTTTTTGATGGTAATGCTCCAGATTTTGACTATTACTTTGGCTTGCTTTATGGCGGAATTGAGATGCCCTATGCATTATATGGGTATAGTATATTTCATGGCAAAAAATTTGGACAGATTATTCCCGCGATGTTTTCTCTAAACCGAATAAAAAAAGGTGTTTTACCGGAATTAATATTAGGGAATAACGGGCTTATCAAGGAAACACAATTCAATAAGATTATACCAAATTATTTTTTGGATGCTGTGCGTGATAGTTCGTTGAGTAAAGCGGTGGTGTTAGATAATAACATTACTTCTGGATATTCCCTTAAAATTTTTACTGAATCTCTCAGTCAAATTATCAATACGGTAAAATGTTCTGTTGCTGAAATTAACATTCAGGAAATAAAAGCGATCCTGGAAAAGAGAATTGGATTTACAAATAAACAAATTCTCATATCCGGTAAAGAATTATATTGCCGCCCGGTCGGAGAATACATTACCTGTTTTGGCTTAAATGATTCAAGCCAAGTTGTAAATAGGATTAAATTCATTACGGGACAAGATAGTTATCAACAAGCTATCGGATATGACTTTGATGACACTCTTTTTAAAACCGGTAAAATTCACGGATTAACATGGAACACTGCTCTTGCCAATATGGGCATCCAATTAGATGTTAATGATATGCCTACTAATTCCGGATTTACATTTAAAGAAGCCGCATCTAACATCTACTCATATGTCTCTGAAAAAAAAGCGACGGATCTTGAAAAAAATATGTTTGTAGAGATGTTGATCAAACACAAAAAGAAAGCATTACTTAACATTCCAACAAAAGAAATAATGAGTATCGGAGCAAATATTAACATGATTAAATACGACGAAAGCAGTACAAATATTATTATTACGAACAACACGCTGGAATTTGTGCTTCATATTCTACAAAAAAAGGAGCTATTAGATTATTTTTCATTTTTAGTTTGTAATGACTTGGCTATGTGCGTAAAAACAGAAGAAAAAATAATTTTAACCGGCTCTTCAAAACCGTCGATTGAAGCATGTATGGAAGCCTTTAATTATTTTGATATTCCTATGATTAAAAAATATGTAGGAGACAACCCTATAATCGATGGTGATTTTGCAAATCGCATGAAATGTGAATTTGTATTAGTATAACACTTTATCAATCTTCATATTTGCCTAAACGCCAATATGAAGATTTTTTTTGTTCTTTTTTTAACTCGCCAATAATCCTTGCCTAAACTCATTATTTTCTATATATTATAAGCAGCGCTATTAATTTTATAATTTTAACTTTGCAGAACGCAAATTAATACAGATTAATATTATGTTGAAAAAAAAAGTTTTGGTTATCGGCCCAATGCTGGCTGATATTTCTTTAAATATCAAGCTGCCTCATACGCTGAATAGCATTATTGCTCATTCAAACATATCTATATCTCCCGGGGGGAAAGGGGTATAATATCGCGCATACATTAAATCTCTTGAACGTCCCCGCCATATTGTCTACCATGTACGGCAAAGATGACATAGGGAAATTTTTCGCGCGCCATCTAAAAAATAAAAATATTGAAGCGCCTGCTTCAAATATTGTTGATGGCAATTCCGGCATTTTTGTGGCTGTTCTCAACCAAAAAGGAGACACGCTCTTTGATAAAGCTGATACTCGCATATTTCAAAAGCAACAATTTCCAAAAATAGACTGGGATACTGTAAAAGTAATAATGGTATTATCATCAACAAGCGCGAAAATTCTCAAGCAATTAATCAAAGTAAAGCGAGCGCGCCCCGATATAACGCTTTGCGTGGAAATGTCCGGCGGCAAAACAGCTGAACACATTGCGCCTTATCTTTCTTGTTTTGACTTCTACATAAGCAACCGCCGCGAAGCGCAAAGCATCGGCAATGTATCGGGCGTAAATAAAAATATAAACGCCATCGTCAAGCATCTTCTTGCGAAAGGCGTTAAATTGGCGATTATCACCTCGGGCAAACATAGCGTGCTTGTCGGAAATTCTATCAATAATACCGTAATAAAATATCCGCTTAAAAAAGTTATAAAACGCGCCATCTCTTCTGTCGGCGCCGGAGATACATTTACGGCGGCTTTTTGCGCGGCGCATTATATATACGGTAAAAACATTAAACACAGTGTCAATGCCGCAATGGATATGTCCGCCCTGACCGTTTCTAACATAAATCCGGTAATTGACCGCGCGCCGGAACATATATATAACTCAATAACACGATAATTATATGGAATTTAAAAAACACGCGGAAAAATCAATTAACGCCGTAATGGATACATTCGCGCATAAACATATTTTTAAACCGCTCCCGTCAAAAACAAAAAAAATTTTCATTATCGGCAGCGGCTCATCTTACAGCCAAGCGCTCTATCTGGGGCAATTATTCAACGACTATCTGCCGTATCCGGTGATAATAAACAACCCATACAGTTTTGTTGCTTACAATAAAGTGGCGTCAAATGATGTTTGTATTCATTTTAGCCAGGAATTTAAAAGAAATGATAATGTGTGCCCATTAAAATTCGCGAAAAAACACGGATTGCGCACAATTTTATTTTCTGCATCTAAATTAAAAAGAGAATATAAGAATATTATTGACGAACATTATTGGTTTGCCCCTGAAACAGAAAAAATATTAGTGGCATCTATGAGCTATCTCGCGGGTTATTCAGCGGCCTTAAAATATATTGATTACCAATTGCAAGTTAGCGGCAAACAGCCAATTAAATACGACATAGGCGGCATATCAAAAACTATGTTAAAAAGCTTAAATACTAATTTTAAATTTCAGGATATATTCAGTGTATTCTTGTATGCCGGCGGGTACGCTCAATCTGTAGCTGTTGAGGGGGCGTTAAAAATGAATGAATGCGTTTTGCAAGACAGCGAATCATACGAAATAAAACATTATTCTCACGGCAAACATTTTGTAAGCTGTAATAATAATCGTCTCTTTAATGTGCTATACGGCAACAATGACAAGAAGTTAGTTGATTTATACAACGGCACAATATTTGAAAAATATCATACGGTAAATTTGATGAAATCAAATTTACCTAATGAAACGGCTATATTTGACTGGGGCGCGCAAATGCTCGCATTTATTATTCAGGGCATGATAAATAAAAAAATACTGTTAAAAGACATACCAATACGAAACAAAATACGCGTCCCCCATTCTTTTATTTATAAATAAAAACAAAATACATGCTATTGAATTTTACGGATAAAGATAACATCGCAAAAAACGAACGGGATGACAAAGGAGCGGACGGGATGCCGGAGCGATAGCGAAGACAGCCCGTACGCGGATTTACTTCGCTGAACGCCTCCGCGTACGGGCTACTCCCTCTCGGTCGTATCCCGTCCGCTACCATCGGAGTCTCCGACAGGGACTCCGGCGGCGCGTGGAAGAACATGAAATTCAGATAGAATTTTAGCGGAGAGACAATGATACTTTCCGCCTGTTTCCGGCAGCGGCTTATTGAATAACAATCTTTTTGCTGGCACCGTCGGAGTCCGCCGCGGCGAGACTCAGACGAGGCTAAAACACATCTGCCATTATTATGTTATATCTAAAATAAAAAACCAAATCAAAAACAGACCCTCGGGGGTTTGTTTTGTTTTAGTTAGACGCGCTAACCTGCGGGACCGATTCCCGTTCCTTGACCGCGGACGCCGGGGCGAATACCATTCGCCCCTACAAATAGCGTGGCGATAATTCCATACCATTAATTATCCGCAAAAGGTAACCCTAATTACTGCAATTATAATAAGATAATGTCAACTGCAACATAGACGAGCGCAAATTTTGTTCAAGTCCACGAACATAATGTCAAAGCCAAATAGAAATGTCATAGTTGGAGCCAAATAGAAATGTCATACCATGTTAAATTAATAAATTGGAAATATGTTTTTGGCCGATAGGCACCAAAGATTAAGCGGACATTGTTTTATTCGTTAGAACGCGTTCTGTTGTCTCGTTTTTCATCCGATTCAGTAAAAATTGCCTTCTCCACGGATGATCAGCCGGCGGCTTGTAATGTGATTGGTCCGATCTAGTGATAGCCGCCAATTTAACGTTTATTTCTTTTTTCGGCCTTTCCGGCAATACCGCGTAATTGAGATAATTATTTTTTAAACATAATTTTATCTCCCCGTCCAAATGTTCCTCAATAATAACCGCGTCCTTTTTATACACAACCGCTGATTGCTCTCTATCCAATTGAAAATATTGTCCGTTAAATCTAATCGTGTAATCATTATTCACTTTCCTAATATTCTGAACGGAAAATATTTTCGGCAGCATTTCTTTTGTCCGCTCATCCATTTTTTTATGCAAATCCCTTTTCCTTTTCGGAACAACCGCGAATTTGGCGTTAAGTTTCGGGATGTATGCTTTTAGAAATTCATTCGCCTCTTCTATGGTTGTGATTCCAGCTAACCGCAATTCTTTAATCAGTCTATCCTGCAATGTTTGGAACATTCTTTCAACCCTGCCCTTGGCCTCCGGACTATGCGCCGTTATCGGTTTCACGCCCGCCTGATTCATCGCTCTTTGGAATTGAGTAATCATATCCTTGTTATCCACCGCGTTTTTATGGTTTATTTTGTATGTAGAAAACTTATCTAAATATATTGACAATGGTAATCCGTTTTTTAGAAAATACTCTTTCCAAAATTTGAATACCGCAATCGTGCTTTCATTAATATCAAATTTACCGTATGTTATTTTTCCGGTAGCGTCATCCACGGACAGCAGCAGACAACTCTCTTCATCTCCGAACCAAACATGGTATGATCCGTCAAATTGCTCCATTTCGCCGAAGTTGTCTTTTCTCGCCCTCCAGACATGCCATTTTTTTGATTGTTTTTTCGGTTTCGGTTTCCATAATTTCAAATTGGTCATAATGCCACGAACAGTTTCTTTCCCTAATTTTATTTTATGTATTTCATTTAACTTTTCAGCGGCGAATGTGGGGCCGAAATCATAGTATTTTTCTTTTAAATGTTTTTCCGCTTTTTTAGCAATTTCCGGATCTAATTTTCTGTTGCCTGCCATACCCCTGCTTGCGTGAATTAATCCCTCGGTACCGCGCTCTTTCACTTTGAGCTTTAACCTCTTTACATGCCTTATTGATACCCCGATCTGCTTGGCCGCGTCCGTGCCGTTGATTTTGCCGTTAACCAGGTTATTAATGACATGAACCCTTGATAACTCTTTTTTTGACATGCATATTAGTTTTTGAGCCATAATTTTGTTTAGATTATTAGTTAATTATTATCTAAACATTATGACACAAAAATCAGTAGGTATGACATTTCT
>QIIF01000073.1 GCA_003231075.1 Candidatus Falkowiibacteriota bacterium
GAAGAAGTGATAGATACAGAAAAATTTAAAATTATTGGTTATTTTAAGATAAAAATTATGCTCAATCAATTAAATATTAAAATTTTTAATTTAATAAATCATTTCGCTGGAAATAATGTTATTTTAGATAAATTTGGAATAGTAATTGCGGAATATTTGCCAATTATTTTTATCTTATTCTTGTTATATTTGTGGTTTAATAAAAATAATCATAAAAATTTCGCTTTATACTCTATGTATTCAGCGGCTATAGGCATATTGTTAAATTTTTTAATTACCTTATTTTATTTTCATCCAAGACCGTTTATGGATCACATTGGCAAGCTTTTAATCAAACATCCTCCCGAAACATCTTTCCCCTCTGATCATACAACCTTTATGTTATCTATTGCCTTTATGCTTTTATATTTTAAGAAGACAAGAAAAGCTGGTATAATATTATCACTACTGGGCATTGCGGGAGGAATAGCAAGAATTTACTCCGGGCTTCACTATCCTTTTGATATTCTCGGCTCAATAATAGCCGCGATTATTTCATCCGGAATTATTATTTTCTTTAAAGAAAAATTACAAAAGTTTAATAATAAAATCATCAAATTTTGCATAATATTTAAATATCCGAGGCAATCATAATAAACGAAAAAACTATGAATTTTATACAATCGCTGTTGCCGGCGATAGAGCACTTTCATGTAATTGGATATTGGATAGCTCTTTTCGCGGCATTGTTTGAAACAACAATCGGCGTCGGATTAATTCTGCCAGGTTCAACAATTATTTTATTCATGGGCGCTTTGGCGGCTAAAGGTTATTTTGATTTGGGTGATTTAATTTGGTTTGCCGTAATCGGCGCGATTATTGGAGATAATATCAATTATTTTATCGGTAAAAAATATGGTTTAAAAATTTTTAAAAATGGTTTTTGGTTTATTAAACCCACTCATTTTAAAAAAGGAGAAGAATTTTTTGAGAAGCATGGTTCAAAAAGTGTTTTTATCGGCCGTTTTATTCCGAGTATAAAAGAAGTAATTCCTTTGATTGCGGGAACTTTCGGGATGAAAAGATTGCCATTTATGATTTGGAATATTTTTGGAGCAATCGGCTGGAGTTTGGTTTGGGTTTTGTCCGGATATTTTTTCGCGCAATCTCTTGATGCCGTGAAAATGTGGCTTACTCGTACAGGATTTTTGTTAACTGTTTTTCTTGTTGTATTTATTATATTTTATGTTTTAAAAATTATTTTGGTTAAAAAGGGGAAAGAATTTTTTACTTTTTTATATTCTATTTGGAAATCAATAAAACAAGCCATAATTGAAAATATGGAAGTCAAAAAATTTACATTGCGGCATCAAAAGTTTTTTATATTTTTACAAAAACGATTGGATAAAAATAATTTTTACGGCTTGCCGCTTACTCTTTTATCTTTGGCATTAATTTATGTATTAGGTCTATTGGGAGGAATTATTGAGGATATCATAAATTCCGATATTATTGTTTTTGCCGATGTCCGAGCGGCTAATTTGCTGGCGGTTTTTAGAAACGCGGAATTGACAACATTTTTCTTTTGGATTACTCTGCTTGGAAAATCAAAAATTATTCTGCTATTTACAATTGCCGCAATCTCCGTATTATGGCTTTGGAAAAAACGGTCGTATATTATACCTCTTTTAATTAGCGTCATAGGCAGCGCGGTGTTTACATTCATTGGAAAAATTGTTTTTCATCGCGCCAGGCCGGATGTTGCTATTTATTATGAAAATTCTTTCTCATTTCCCAGCGGACACGCTACAATCGCCGTCGCTTTTTACGGTTTTTTGGCGTATATTTTGATAAGAAACAGCAAAAAATGGAAATATAAAATTAATATATTTTTTGCCGGCTTTATCACAATATTGTTAATCGGCTTTAGCAGGCTTTATTTAGGAGTGCATTATGTCAGTGATGTTTGGGGCGGATATTTAGCCGGCGCGATTTGGTTAATAATAGCTATAAGCATATCAGAATATTTGCTTTCCAAAAAAATAGAAAATGAAATAGTCCGTTCAAATATTAAAAAACAAATAATAACCGCGGGAATTATTATTGTATCAATCGGTTTGTATATTATTTTTGCGTTTCAATATCAGATACCTGTTTTAGCGCAACCGCAAAAAATAAATAAAATTGTTGTCAATAATACAATGGCTATTTTTAATTCCGATCAGTTAAAATATACTGAAACTTTATTGGGCCACAGGCAGGAACCGTTGAGTTTTATTATTATCGCCAAAAATGATCAACGGTTGGTTGATTTGTTTAAAGATGCCGGCTGGACGCTGGCTGATGATGTGAATATTTTTAGTGTTTATAAAATAGCAAAAGCGAGTTTATTAAAGGAATCATATCCGCAAGCGCCGATGACTCCTGATTTTTGGAATTCAGAAACGCATAATTTCGGCTTTGAAAAAGAAACAGCCGCGGATAATGTTCGGACGAGACACCATGTTCGTTTTTGGAAAACCAATTATGCGGCAGACAATGGAGAAAATATCTATGTTGGCGCCGCCAGTTTTGACAGCGGTATTAAGTGGGGAGTAACATGGGGAGTAACGCACAAGATAAACCCCAATATAGATGCGGAAAGAGAATTTTTATTTAAAGATTTGCAAAAAACGGGCAAGCTTCTGAATATTGAAAAAATGCAATTTGTTAAACCAAAACTTGGAAGTAATTTTGCCGGCGATTTGTTTTTTACCGATGGAAAATTATACCTATTATTTGCAAAATAGTAATAATTTTTGGTAACAGTTATTTTTAATTTAGTCTCGTTGCAGTTTTCCGAGATGGAACTGCAGCGGAAAGCCGCAAGCGCTCGGCATATTCGCGTGGCTTATCCGCCGCAGTCCTCTGTGGAGAGACTGTGGCGAGACCAAAAAGAGGCCTTTCACGGTCTCTTTTTTATAATCAATTTACTCTATAACTTTACGAACTTTACAAACTTTATAACTGGCTTACGCCCTTTCCACATATTCCCCCGTATCGGTGTTAACCCTGATTATATCGCCTTCGTTTACGAATAACGGAACGCTTATTTCCATGCCTGTTTCCAGCTCAACCGTTTTATTGACATTGCCGGCCGAGTTGCCTTTTACTCCCGGAGGGGCGCTTACTACTTTAAGCTCAATTTTTACCGGCAGGTCAACCGCCACCGGCTTGCCTTGGAAATAAAGCACATCAATATCAGCGCCGTCTTTCAGAAATTTTTGTTTTTCCCCGATTTGATCAATCTCAATGCTGAATTGCTCATAAGTTTCATTATCCATTAAATGCGCCTCGCGTTCATCTTTATACATAAAATTCGCTTTCTTTTTTTCGGTGTCAGCTTCTTGGGCTTTATCGTTTCCCTGGAATGTTTTATCTAAAACATTGCCGGTTATTAAGCTCTTCAGCTTAACTTTTAAAACAGCGCCACCCCTGCCCATTTTGTGGTGATCAGCTCTAATAACAATATACGGCTCTTCGGAAATATTCAAAAGTTTGCCGAGTTTTATTTCATTAATAGATAGCATAATATAATTTCTACCGGCCTTTAGGCCAGGGTTCGGGCGGCTTTAGCCGCGTAGTTCTATATTAACTATTGCGGCTAAAGCCGCCCGAACCCTGAGCTAAAGCTCGGTAGAATAGTGTTATCTTCTGATAAACGGCAGCAACACCATTACGCGCGCTCTTTTGATGGCGGTTGCCAATTTTCGTTGATGCCATGAACAAGTTCCCGTCCTTTTTCGGGGCAGAATTTTCATATAAGAATTGATAAAGCGGCGCAGGGTTTCCGCGTCCTTGTAATCAATTTCGTTAATGTTGTTAACGCAAAAATGGCATTTTTTTTCTTTTTTAATAATATCCATAAAGTAGTCTGCAAATTACGAATTTACTAATTCTAATAAAAATAATTTTAGCAATATTCGTAAATTCGTAATGAATTCCCACCCGAGGCGGACAAGCGTAATTCGTAGATATATAAATTTATAGCAGATTTATAATTTGTAGATTATTAGAAAGGTATGTTTTCCACCTTAATGTCTTCTTCATTAGTGTCTTCTCCCGCTCCTCCAACCGGTTCGTTGGCGTCAATTACCGGTTCCGCGCTGGGCGCCGGCTGTTCTTGCGTTGGCGCCGGAGCAGGCGCCGGAGCGCTGTTAGCGGCTCCGCCTTTGGTGTCAAGCATAATCATATTGTCCGCGACAATTTCAGTGCGGTATCGTTTCACTCCGTCCTCGCCGGTCCAATCCCTTGTTTGCATCCGCCCTTCCATATAAACTTTTGAGCCCTTGCGCAGGTATTGTCCGCAAATTTCAGCCAGCCGCCTCCACGCGACAATGTTGTGGAATTCCGCTCTTTCTTGTTTTTGGCCTTGCTGATCCTTCCAAACGAAATTGGTGGCTACCGCGAAAGAAGCGACGGTAATTCCCGATGGAGTTGTTTTTACCTCGGGATCTCTGGTTAAATTCCCGATAATCATTGCTTTGTTTAAATTCATATGATTTGTTGTTTATCAGCCATTCATTTTTTAAGTAAAACGAATGGCAATGAATAGAATTAATAATTAATGGGCTGTCAAAATTTCTAAATTATAAATTATAATTTCTAAAAAAATTTCAAATTTCAAATGACTAAATTTCTAAAATATTTTTACAATTTTTGCATTAGTCATTAAAGATTTTATTAGAAATTAGGTTAATTAGAAATTAGTAATTTATAAATCGCGTTTTTTGGAATATTGTCGCAAAATATATAAACTACAATTCATGCGACTTATTATAATTACAACAAATCATCCGTCTCCAATATTTTATCCAGCTTTTCGTCCAATTCGCCCATATCAACTTTTCCTTTTTTCTTTTCTTCTTCTTTTTCTTCTTTCTTTTCTGTTTCTTTAACTTCTTTTTCCGCTTCTTTTTCTTTTCTCGCGGCTATCTTTTGGGAAATTTCTTTTTCTTTTTTAATATCTTCCGCTGTTTTTACTCTTTTGGATACGATTTGATGGCGCAGGATTTCACTCATCATACGCAAATCGCGGTCTATGCTTTCTACTTTTTCTCCCTCAAAATCAAATTCCGCTAAGACATAATAGGCGTGGCTGAAATTTTTTACCGGATATGCCAGCCGTTTTTTGCCCCACTCTTCAATTAGAGTCGTTTTTCCGCCCCGATTATTAATAATATCGGTTACTTTTTTCATAATCGGCTTAACTTCGTCTTCAGTAAATTTATTTGATACTATATAAAGCAATTCGTAATGAGGGATTCTTGATGTGTTGGTTTTTGACATAAAAATATCTACGAATTACGAATCTGTTATAAATTCGTAATTTGCAGGAATAAAAAAATCCCAAGATATTCTCTAATTCATCATGGGAATTTGTGAGAATACCTTTAATCCCGAAAATATAGGGATTATCCCGAAGATTTGGGATATGGGAAAGGTATAAGTTGTTAATTTAATTGTATTAGCACTTTAGCATAAGCGTGAAAAAATTGCAAGAGCGCTAAAATTCTGTTAAAGTTAAGTCATGAAATACTTTTTTGTTTTGGGGAAAAATCCAACATTATCCATGGCTGAAATATCGGCTTTTTTTTGTCTGCGCGCGAAAGAGACTAAGTCTCCAATTGGAGACTTAGTCTCCGGGGATATTTTTATTTTGGAAACTGAAAAAGAAATTAACGCAAAAGAATTAATTAAAAAATTAGGCGGCGTTATTAAAATCGGGATTATTGAATCCGCCGTAGAGACGCGCCGCGGCGCGTCTCTACAACATGAACACCATGATAACACCAAGACACGCCGCGGCGTGTCTCTACTGGAAGCTGCCTTGAAATTAATAAATTTTAATGATATAGAGGGTAAATTTAAATTCGGTGTTTCGTATTACGGCAAAAATAAATTTAATATAAAACCGTTGGGGATGGAAATTAAAAAATATCTGCGAGAAAAGAGTATCAGCTGCCGCTGGGTGGTAAGCCGCGAGCCCACGCTCTCAAGCGTGGTTGTTGAACAAAACAAACTTGCCGGCAAGGGCATGGAGATTGTTTTAATTGAAAAACCCCCCCACCCCCTCTTGCCCCGCTGTGGCGGTGGTTATCAAGGGGGCAGTCATCCCCCAACCCCAATGTCAGCGGAGGCGACAGAAAAAGCCCCCTTGATAAAGGGGGTTGGGGGGATTATAATCGGACAAACTTTGGCGGTTCAGCCGTTTAAAGAGCTGTCATTCAGAGATTACGGCAGGCCGGCGCGAGATGACCGCTCGGGAATGATCCCGCCCAAGCTGGCGCAGATTATGATAAATTTAGCGGACGGGACGCCGGAGCGTAGCGGAGGCGGCCCGTCCCGTCCGCTATCAAAGCGGACGACATTATTAGACCCTTTCTGCGGGTCAGGCACAATCTTAACCGAAGCTTTGTTAATGGGATATGATAATGTTATCGGGACGGATATTTCTGAAAAAGCGGTTAATGATACGAAAAAAAATATTGCGTGGGCAGAGCGCAGATTTAAGATTAAAGATTTAAGATTTAAGATTTTTAATAAGAGCGCGGCTGAATTATCAAAATTTATCAAACCAAATTCCATTGACGCGATTGTGACAGAGCCGTATTTGGGGCCGCAGAGAGGAAGAGTTGATTTTAAAAAAGTAATTAAAGAGCTGGAAGATTTATACGGCAAGAGTTTAATTGAGTTTAAAAAAGTATTAAAATCGCGCGAGCGAGCGGTTATGGTGTGGCCCGTGTTTCGCGCAACGCATAACTCGCAACGCATAACGCCGAAGTTAAACGGGTTTAAAATAGTTAACCCTATCTCGCCCGGATTGCGGGAAAATGCTATAATTAAGTTAACCGACAGAAACACGATTATTTACGGGAGAGAGGGCCAAAAGGTTTGGAGAGAGATTGTGGTTTTAGAAAAAAGATAATGATAAACCAGCTGCTGTTTTAAAAAAAACACAAATAATTTAAAATGCGCATTTGGCATGATTTCTGGTAACGGAATTTGTCCACGAGAATTCCACAGAAGCAAAATTTATTTATTTATTTATTTTTGTCTAAGTCGCCAATGGGAACTTCGGCAAAATCAAAATTCATTATGAACAACACGCATCGCTATTTAGTAAAAATTATTGCTGCCACAAGCTTTCTTTATGGTATTTTCGGAATTTATGCCGGAATTGCCGTTATTCACAATTTACTAAAGCTACGAGCATTGGGGCTTGCGGAAGGAATGCCTAACACGAACTTAATTGTAGGATATGCCGCAATAGGAGCCGTAGTCGGATTTGTGGGAGCAATTGGATCATTGGGATTATTCTTTTTGAAAAAATGGGGATTTTATATTATTTCTTTGTTTTTTATACTTCTTTGGATCTATAGTCTTATGGCTGAAGGAGGAATAGCAAAAGATTGGCCGACATTGTTGACGGCCGCCGTGTTTTTCTTCTATATTTTATCGCAAAAAAAATTATTTTCACCGGATGTGTTAAGGGTTAATTGATTTTCCGTTGCGGCAGAATTTCTCCCGCCCAAACGGGAGGATTTTGCCGGTTTCATTCGATGACACGGTTGCTGTATTAAATACTCTAAAACTAAAAACTACCCCCATAACATAAAAAAATAGCAACCCCAAAAAATTAAGGTTGCTATTTTTCATTGACGCTTTAAGGCATTGAGTTCCGCTGACTGATACCTGCTATAATCATAGCACATTTATAATGAATATCAAACTAAATTATTTACAGCAAATTTAAAAATTTAAAAACCAAAATGTTAAACGGAATTACTATTTATTAACCAAAAAATTACAAACATCTCCGTCTTGCATAATGTAGTCCTTGCCCTCTGTTCTGATTAGGCCCTTTTCTTTGGCTTTTGCTTCGCTGCCGGATTCAATAAATTTTTCCCAGTTAATAACTTCGGCGCGGATAAAACCCTTTTCAAAATCGGTATGAATTACTCCGGCCGCGACAGGCGCTTTGGCTTCTTTATTCACTGTCCATGCCCGAGTTTCATCAGGGCCGGTTGTGAAAAAGGTGATTAAGCCAAGCAAGCTGTATGAAGTTTTTATTAATTTATTTAATCCGCTTTCATTTAATCCCAGCTCTTCAATATATTCGGCTTGCTCTTCGTCCGGCAAGCTTGCGATTTCTTCTTCCAGTTTGGCGTTTATCCTGATTACTTTGCCGTCCCAGTTTGAGTTCTCTTCTCCCTCCTTTGCTGAGGAGGAATCAGCGTTTGAGTTTAAAACATATATAATCGGCTTTATGGTTAGGGGGTTAAGTTTTTTTACTTCATTTTTTTCGTCTTCGTCCAGTTCTAAATTTCTAATCGCCCGACCGTTTTCCAGCTCGTTTTTTAATTTTTCCAGCAATCCTTTTAGTTTAATCATTTCTTTGCCGCCGCTTTTCGCTTCTTTGGAGACTTTTGCCAGCCGTTTTTCAACCGTGGACAGATCAGCGAAAATCAGTTCAAGATTTATCGTTTCCCTGTCTCCTTCCGGGTCTATCCTGCCGTCAACATGAATAATGTCCGTATTTTCAAACTCGCGGACAACTTCGCAAATAGCGTCGCACTCCCTGATATGCGATAAAAATTTATTGCCCAAGCCCTCGCCCTTGTGGGCGCCCTTGACCAGCCCGGCGATATCCGTGAATTCAATCACGGTCGGGATTATTTTTTTGGGGAGAGACACCGCCGCCAGCTTCGCGAGCCGCCCATCGGGAACCTCAACCACGCCGACATTGGGGTCAATCGTGCAGAAAGGATAATTTGAGGCTTCGGCCTGCTTTTTTGTTAAGGCGTTAAATAAAGTTGATTTGCCCACATTGGGTAAGCCGACAATGCCGATAGATAAAGACATAAAAATTTATTTTTACTAGTTAATTTATAATTTCCCGTATTTTAATTTTATACCACAGTATTATTAATAATGCAAAGACTATAAATTATTTGACTATATCGGAATTATAATATAATCTATAACGACATTCCAATCTTTAAACTTTCAACTTTATAAACTTTATAACTTTTAACTCATTTTAATAATTCGCATGTCCCGCATTTGTAGCGCGGGTTCGCGAAGCGAATGGCCATGTATTGCATAATTCTCTGCGGCGGGTCGGGTACGCGGCTTTGGCCGCTGTCGCGTAAAAATTTTCCCAAACAATTTTTAAACCTTTATAGCGATAAATCGTTGTTGCAGGAAACTTTTTTGCGCGCGCGAAAAATTACGAAAATTGAAAATATTATATTAGTCGCCAATAAAGAAAATTATTTTAATGTTGTAAATCAAGTTAAAGAAATTGAGAAAAAATTCAATAAAGAGCAAGTATTGACCGAGCCCGCCAGCTTAAATACTTTGCCGGCTATCACCTACGCCCTTAAGTATTTAACGGAGCGAAGACAGATTAATTTAAATGATCCCATAGTTGTTTTGCCGGCTGATCACTATATAGGCGATGAAGAGGCGTATTTAAATTTGCTGAAAACCGCCATAGAAAATATAGGAGACAATATCGGGACAATCGGCATTACTCCGACAAAACCGGAAACCGGATACGGATATATTAAAAAAGGGAAAAAACAAGATAAATATTTTAAAGCCGATGAATTTATTGAAAAACCGGATGTAGAAACCGCTATAATATATGTTCATACCGGCCAGTATGTTTGGAATTCGGGGATATATATTTTTATTCCAAGAACATTAATAAATGAGCTTGAAAGATACGCGCCTGAATTGCATTCTTTATTTTCAAAATGTCCGGAAGAATTTATAAAAAAATTTCCGGAATTGCCCGGTATGTCAATTGATACCGGCATTTCGGAGAAATCAGATAAAATAATAGTTATTGAGGGGGATTTCGGGTGGAGCGATATCGGATCATTTGACAGTTTGGCGGAAGTTATGGGAAAAAACAACAAAGCAAAGCATGTCAGCTTGGATTCAAAAAATATTTTTGTCCATAGCGCCAATAAGCGTCTTATCGCCACTTCCGGCGTGGAAGATTTGATTATTGTGGAAAATAATGACAGTATTTTAATTCAAAAGAAAGGCAAGAGCAATGATGTCAAAAAAATAGTTGAACATTTGGAAAAGTATAATTGCGATGAAGCGGAGCATAGTATAATTGTGCACCGCCCATGGGGCAAATATGAGATTTTAATTGAAGAGCCGGGAGTAAAAACCAAAAAGATAACGGTTTATCCGGGAGCGAAGCTAAGCTTGCAATACCATTATCATCGCGCCGAGCATTGGGTGGTTGTCCGCGGTATGGCGAAAATCGTTAATGGAGAAAAAGAAATGTTTCTAAAAGAAAATGAAAGCGCGTTTATTCCCGCTATGAATAAGCATCGGTTGGAAAATCCCGGTAAAACAAATTTGGAAATAATAGAAGTGCAAACTGGAAGATATACGGGTGAAGATGATATTGTCAGAATTGATGATGAATATAACAGGTAATTGCCGCCGAATTATCCACTAAACTAAAATTTCAAATTCATTTATAGAACTGCCGCCGAGCCGACAGTTTTTTTGCGTTTAATGCACTCACTTGACAGCGTTTCGCGCGGGTGCTATATTGTTTATGTACCTATACCATAGGTGTAGGGTAAATAATAATTTAAAGTAAAGGAATCTCAATATTATTCGGGTCATTCGGATAATAATTCGTAGATTCGGATTATAAGCGTCCGTTTATAATCCGAATCTACGAATTACCGCCCGAATGCCACAAATATAATGTTGTGAATTAATTAAACATTATTATGATTAAAAAACATTACAAAAAACCGGTTGATAAAAAAGATATAATCAGAAGATTGAAAATAATTGACGGCCATTTGAAAAAAGTTATTCAAATGGTGGAGGACGATAAATACTGTATTGATATTTTGCAGCAGAGCGCGGCGGTTCAGAGCGCTCTTAAGCAAGTTGACCAGCTTCTTTTGCGCAATCACCTGCATTGTTGCGTCACCGACGCGATAAAAAGCAATAAAGGCGATGAAGCGATTTTGGAATTGTTGCGGATTTTTAAGAAGATAAGAGAGTAGTCCGCAAGTTAAAAAATTAAAAATGCAAAAATTATATTATTTATTTTTTATTATAATCTAATTACACAAATCAACTATAAATGTTTTATTTAACTTTTAGTTTCAGATTTTTGGCTTTAGAA